>NZ_QFXN01000108.1:0-33549 GCF_003144775.1 Enterobacter sp. CGMCC 5087
TCGACCTTATCGATTTTCAGCGGCAGCAGGTTGACCTCGTGCGCCGTGGTATAGCTGCAGGTCACGCCGGTTTTTTTCAGCGCCAGGCTGTCCATCATGGTGCCGCGCGGCACAATGAAGCCTTTGCTCAGGTCGCCCCGGCTGCTGTCGGGTTCAATCTCCGCGATCGCCATCGACGGCGTGGGCGCGAGATAGTTAGGCGCAATCATCTCCAGCAGACGCTGGGAGAAGCGCGGAAACTCCGCGTCCATTTTCATCTGCACGCGGGAGGTCAGGAAGGCGAAGCCCTCCATCAGACGTTCGGTATAGGGGTCCGCCACTTCGATGCCGCGCATGCCCAGCCGTCCGGCGACTTTTGGGTAGCGTTCGGCAAACTCGGCCCCCATTTCGCGCAGGTAGGCCAGCTCGCGGTTGTAATATTCGAGCAGTTTACTTTCCATGATTACCCCGCATCTTTCAGTTCAAAATGGCCGTTTTCCAGATCGACATCGGTACGAAACAGAAACTCCAGCGGGTACGGCACACACCATAAACGCCCTTTGATCTCGATGGAGAGCACGTTGTGCAGATCCAGCGAGGAGGTATCAGACACGCAGCGTACCTGCAGCCCCTGCGGCAAAATGCGCGGCTCAAAATTGATGATGGCCTCGGTGAGCTTGCGCTGAATGTCGTGCCATTCGATATCCGACATCCTTTTCCCGGCCAGCGGCGCGACGCCGAAGTTGACCACCGAGCGCTTCACGTGCGGCAAGGCGCTCAAGTCGCCGGAGGCATCGTGGTTGATGGTGTTAAACAGCCACTGCAGATCGCGCAGGACGTTGCGCCGCAGGGCGGCGTGGGTGATCAGATTGCTGTTGGCCGACTCGCGCTTTTTTTCCGGGTCGTTATCGGTGAGACGATCCAGCAGCGAGGGCTGCATTTTGTCGCGCGCCCCCACCTTCTCCTGCCTGCTGCGGGCTTGCCAGCCGCTGCGCAGCAGATCGCCTTCGCCTGCGGGATTACTCATCGGCTCCATCCGTCGCAAACGTCACGAGGCTTAATGACAGCAGCAGGTATTCGCTTTGCTCGCTCAGCCAGGCCTTCTGGCCCCTGCCTTCGTAAAGAATGCCGTCTTCGTCGAGCGGCTGCCATTCGGTGGTGCGGCCTAATTTGACCGCATCAGTGGCATCGGCAGCAAATGGGTAACGCGCCGGGATCTGACACACCTGCTCCGTACCGTCGGTCAGGCGCACCAGCGCGTGACGCCAGACCAAATCGGTCACGCTGGCGGGCGCCTGGAAACGGATCTCCGCGATGGCGCTGAACGGCAGCCAGAAATAACGGCCGTTCACGATGGTTTCGCAGACCGGGCCGAGACGGGCATCGCCGTCCATCAGCCAGTCAAACGCCTGCGTCTCCTCGTTTTCGAGGATAATCTGGCCGGCGGTGGCCTCAGCCCGATCGAGGGCGTCCAGACGCAGCGCCCGGGCGCGCTCGCCCTCCTCGCCCAGCGCCGCGGCCAGGGTCGTCAGCCACGGCCACTGGGTTTCAGGCATAGCCGGACGCGCCTGTCCCGCCATCACCTGCGCGCGCTGCAGTTCGCCCTGAATGGATTGCTCCAGCAGCGTGACGGTGGGCTTCGCCTGAGGCTTCAGCGCCAGCCAGCTTTTCAGCTGGGTCAGCGCGCGCGTCCAGTTGCCGCTGAGGATTAAAAACTGCACGAACGCGGCGCGGAGGTCGGCATCTGCCGGACGGGCTTTGATTTCAGCCTCAAGGCGCGCCAGCGCATCGCTGAGCGACTCGCCCGCCAGGTGTTGATAGAGCGTATTCATAGACACTCCTTAATTCGCCGCGCGCCATGCGCCAACGGCCGGATCGCGCAGTTGAGGACGCAGGGTGTCAATCAGCACGATATTCAGCGGCGTGCCGGGTGCGACCCAGGCGCTCCAGGTTTTTTTCACCGCCGCGATACGCGCCTGCAGTTTTGCATCATCGCTGGCAATTTCACGGGAGATCTCCACCGCTACGGTGCCGTTGCTTTTCCAGCTATTCAGGGCGCTATCGTAAGGCAGGATCATCCAGCTCTGGTCGCTGTCTGGGGTGCTGAATACCATGCGCTCTTTGTTGACGGAGGTGATCAGCGCGTTTTCAGGATCGGCGCTTTGATTCAGACCCGTCACCGGGAAGCCATGAATGTAGGTCACCGCCATCTCTTTCTGTCCGCCGTTGCGGGACTGCGAAACCACGGTGTGTCCGCTCAGCCAGCTGCCGTTACCGCAGCGGGTGGTGTCAGAATCCGGAATAAAGAGCGCCGGAGCGGAAGCGCCCCCTTCCCAGAAGGTGCGCAGGTGGCAGCCGTCCTGCAGGGTAAATTCCTGCCACGGCGTGCGGTCAGCCGCGACGGTGCGGGAAGCCACGTTCTGGTCCGGCGGCAGCAGCGCGCCGCTGGCTGGGGTTGCGGTGACGGTCGCAGCAGGCGCGGCCTGCTCCTGTTTCACCACCAGCGCCCAGTCCTGCGCTTTGCCTGCCGTACCCTGCGCCAGCGTGGTACCCGCCGGATCGTTGAGCGTCCAGCTAAGCTTATTCACTTTGCTGCACTGGTGTTCCAGCAGGGAGCCAAGACGCGGCACAAAGTTCTCCAGCACGGAGACGTCTTTCTTACCATTCGCCACAATGCGCAGCGCCACCTCAGGCTTACACCAGCTCTGCGGCGTGTTGTCTTTGATGTTGTCGATCCAGATATCCAGCTTCTGCGCAGGAGACTGCACGATGCGGAAATTCTCAGCCTGCGCGGTGGAGGTGACCGCCAGAAGTGCCAAACCCGATAGCCAAAGTTTCATATCGTTCCTTGTGTGTCTAATCAGTTCCGCAGGGAAGAAATTGTGCTGCGTCAGAGAGGGTATGCAGCAAAGTGGTGTCCTGAGGGTTGCCCATCCATACCGCCAGGGCAGTATAGTTATCCTGAGCATTCCCCTCCTGTTCGCCATTCTTTTGAATGATTTGGTTCATTAAGGTCAGCCACTCCTGCGGCGTATTGACCATATGCAGCGACTGCTTCATTTGCTCTTCGCTAACGCCGTGCCAGAACCCGTCGGTGCAGAGTAAGAATGCATCGCCGTCTTCAACCTGCACCACGTCGCTGTAGCTCGCTTCCGGCCCGCCGTTTTCAATCCCCAGCGCGAGGTACAGCAGATTGCTGTTGAGATCGTCGGTCTGGTGCCCGGCGTCTTTCATCTGCTGCACCAGGCTGTGGTCGGTGGTCACATGCCACAGCCATCCCCGGCGAAACAGATACAGGCGGCTGTCTCCGGCGTGCGCCCAGTAGGCCAGACCGTAATCACGGTCAATGAACAGGCTGACCAGCGTCGTGCCCATCCGGCGATAGTCCTGAACGGCCTGCTGTTCGCTGAGGATGGTGCGGTTCGCCGTCTGCACGTAGTCGCGGATATGCTGCGCATTAAGATGTTTGTCGCCATCGAAGCGGGAGATAATGCTGTTGCGGGCCAGCTCTGCAGCCACCTCACCGCCCGGCAGGCCCGCGATGCCGTCGCAGACGACAAAGCAGGCTGAACGTTCCCCTATGGTTTCTCCCGTCTGATCCTGGTTGCTGGCGCGCGTCCCCTGGCGGGAGAGAGAAGCCGTTGCGATATTCATTTGTCTTCCGATCCGCTCTGTGAGTCTTTGTACTGATTCACCTCCATGTCGTACGCATGAAGGAACGCCTCGCCGAACAGGGTGTGGAAGTCATCCTCAATCTCGCCCGCCGTCTCGCCATAGCTGCGAACAAAATAGTCCCACAGGGCGGCTTTGCGGCTGCCCGGCAGCGCCAGACGAGAGGTCATCCCGTTCTGCTTCGCCTGCTCTTCCAGCTGTTCCGGGTTAAAGGACTGCAACATCGCGGCAATGATGGCGCGGATACCGGAGATCATGCCCAGCTGGTGCGCCTGTAGATCGATAAGCGCGTCGCGCACGGATTTGGTGGGCGGCATAAAGCCCGGCATTGGGGTGCCGAACATCTGGATCAGCACGGTTTTGCCGGTCGGCAACAGCTTGAACGGGTTATTGGCATCGTCCAGCACCATGGTCATATCGGCCTTCACGCCACGCTTGAGAATGGAGCGCGAGGAGAGCAGCGCCACTGTCCCCTGAGAGAACATGCCGAGGATTTGCCCGAGCTGACGCATATTTTCCCGGTCAAACTGCGGGACGGGCTGCATTTCGCTCAGACCCATGCCTTCCAGCAGCGCCTCCAGCAGCTCGCCCTGCAGCACTTCGCCCTTCTCACCGCTGTTCGCCGTAGCGGTTGGGGCGGCGGCGTTATTGACCGGGTCAATGCGCAGACGGCCCTTCGGGGCCTGAGCGCTGCTGCGCGCAACGGCCTGTGGCGTAGGCATGGTGAAGCCTGCGTAATCCGGTCGCGCGGGCTCTTCTTCAGCACGCGGTTCTTCCTGCGGCTCAGGGGCGAACAGCGGAGAATCGGCCAGCACGTCCTCTTCCTGCTCAGGTTCAGGCTCTGGCGCAGGCTTTTCGGCAATAATGTCATCCGGATGGGTCAATGGCGCGCCGCCCATCAGCCCGAGCGGGTCGTCATTACGCGCGGCTGGCGCGCTGGCCTTACCGCCAAACAGGGCCAGCGGATCGAGCTCATCCGTCGCCTCGTCTTCTGGCTTAACGGGGTTCGTCTCGCCCGGCGGCACCAGCGTTGACGGGGTGACGTCGTCAAAAATACTCTCTTTTTTGAACAACGCTTCGTCGCTGAACAGCGTGTCCGGATCAACATTCTTACGCTCGAGCTTTGGATCGCTGTCGTTGAACATCGCCAGCGGATCTTCAGCGTTACGCTCCGGGGCCGAAGGCTGGGAGAACGGATCGTGCGATGCAGCAGGCTGCGGTTTTGTACGGTTGCTGGAGATGCTGTCGGAGATGGAGAACTCCTGCATCAGGCTATCCCAGATCTCCGTTGGCACGGCGGTTGGCTCGGCCTTCCCGCGCGGTGCGGCGCTCGCCGGCTTCGGTTGCGCAGCGGGCGCGGGTGCGGCTGCCGGACGCGCCTGCTGATGCATACTGGCCGCCATACGGCTCACGGGCTGCGTATCGTGGATCAGTTCGGACACTTCGATACGGTAGTCATCAATACCGAGAATGTCGCCATCCTGCAGCTCAACCTGACGCCCTCGCTCCAGCGGAATGTCATTTAATACCACGCGGGTGACGCTGCCACGGTTGGTCACGCGGCATTCGCCCTGGGCGTCAACGTGAACAATCGCCTGCAGACGAGAGATGGTGCGGTCATTATCCGGCAATACCAGATTGTTATCCGTACCGCGCCCAATGGTGCCGCCCGGGGCGTAAAAATCACAGCTGCTTTGCGGCGGCTGATGACCGGGTTTCGTAGAAATAATCGTGAATCGCATGGCGTATTCCTGCTGGTATGATTAGCGCTCAAACGCTGCCGCTCTCGGGGCGAGAACGGCGGCGTTTGGGGGCGATTCCATTGGTTCTATTTTGCGGTTTTGAGCGGACGAATCGCGTCGCTGTTGGCGATTAAGCTGCACTTTAAAACCTGATATTGACCCGGTTCGGTACCACCTACTTTCTCTTTCAGTAAAGAAACAATCACCTTGTCAGCTTTTTCAAAATTCTCAGCAGGGAGATTGCTTGCTTCCAGCCATGCGGCCGCACTGGCCTCTGCATCATCTTTGAGACTTTTACTGTCCGCAATCTTACTGATGCATCGATTTTGCACCCAGTTTTCTAAGATTTGTTGCTGAGAAAAAGCACTCACATCAGGAAGTGTTTGGGAACAAGCAACGGAGGCATTTAAAACCAATACAAGCAGCAATAAACGTTTCATTTCAGGCTCCAGAAAGTTGCGTTGGTAGGAATAATTTAAACTGGCCTGAGGGACCTTCTTCTAAAATGAAACGAGCCGCATAACGAATAGAACCGTTTTTCCCTGACACTTTCAGAGCAATATCATATTCTCCCGCTTGCCACGTAATCCCCGTCCACTGATGACATTGTTGGGTCGTTAACGTCACCTCAGGGCTAAACGTTGACGGCGGCGATATCGCCTTCCATTCATTTCCCGCGCGTTTCATTATGGTGGGTGAATGACTGGTGACAGGCGCGTCTACCCCAGAGTTAGCAGGAATAGCAAAGCAGGGCTCATTGTTCTTTAGCGTAACCGAAAGTGACTGATATTGTGCAGGATGAGACACACAGGCGTTCGCCATTAACGTGACTGCAAACACACTGAATAACTTTTTTATAACCATGCCCGCCGATCCCAAGGGTTCTTGACGCTGATAAAGACCGGGGAAAATTCCCCGGCCACATGCGCAATTACGCTTCTTTGTTCTCTTTGATGTTCCAGCCAGCGCTACTTTCAGCACCTTTACCACCAGAAGTGGTCTGCTCCCAGTACTGCTGTTTCACTTTCGCAGCCTGGAATGCGTAGGTCACACCCACGGTGTCGCCGTTGTCTGCACCGGTGTACTGAACGGAAGTCACCAGCACATCTTCCAGCGTAATGCGGGAATATTCCACCTGCTGGCCGCCCGCTTTACACACGGACAGCTCAACCTTAGTCAGGTGTTTACCGCTGGCGCAGTGTTTCAGGATTGCTGTAGTGGATTTGTCGATCAAGGCATTAACGTGCAGATCGTTAAAGTTAACTTTACCGGCACCGCCGCCACCGCCAACGCTCATATTACCAGGCTGGGAAGCGCCCCAGGAGAAGGAGGTAATATCAGTCCAGCCGGTGTGGTTAGAATCTTTAGATTCGCCCGTAACACCCTCGACCTTCAGAAACATATCAATAGCCATAATATCTACTCTTCGTGGATGAAAATTATTGCTTTCGAAAAAGCACTAATATGGCAAACAGGAAAGCATGGGGCTGAATAAAACCGTCCATATTTTACCTCTGCCTCTAGCCTGACGAATTCGTACTTCGTACAGACTCTTCAGAGTGCCTGCAATTGCAACCACCCTAAATTTTGTTAGTTACACTTCATGGTAACTAAGCGCTAGACAATCATTCACTGTATCATCTAGAATATTTTCAATCGTCTATCATTCATCAAAGGCAACATAACATGAAGAAAATATTGTTATTAATACTTACCATTGTATTTTTAATTATCGCAATTTTCACAACTGTAGATCTTTTTCAGTCCGCCTGGTATGTATTTTCATTAGAAAAAGTCACTACAACTTCTGCAGGTTTACTTTTTGGAAAATTACTTTTCCTGCTGGTCATACTTTTAGCATTTTACTTCTCGCTAAGATTTTTGCGCAAATCAAAGCCTTGACTTTAATTTTTCCGCAAAATAGTAAATAGCGATAGATGCAACTAAGAGAATGATTAATAGAGCGGCATTTATCGTTATTTCCAAAATGGTTACCGACCAATCAAAAACAAAAATATAATAGCCAAGAGTTGAGAAAAAAAGCATAAATGAAACAATAAGCATGAGATAGACTATAACGTACTTTGATGCTCTTTCAAACACGAGTAGCTCCTGCTAAAAACTGACTAAAAATCTCTTTATCTATGGCACCATGACTCTGTTGGAAATTTATAGCTTCAATAAATGGCTTAACATTATCTTCAACGAGAAAATATAACAAATCTAAATCGCCCGCACCACGCAACTCATAGTAAACATTTTTGTTTAATTTTAATAGATCGTATGAGGCATAAACTGAGCGAGAAATTGAAGCCCCCACACTTAATACACCAGTAAGCCCTGCAGAAACAAGAAATCGCGGCACAATTTTTGAAACGAATAGCGTAATTAATTCATTTACGAAAACCATTTTAAAGGCTATACCACCTACTTGCGACCCACCGACTTTTAGGAGAAGTTCCTTAGATTGTTCTTCAGATAAACCAGACAGATATCGTTTGACCACTGTATTGATTAACCGACGCACATCTTCTGATGTAAGCCCTTTTTTTATTAAAGTTAACAATCTAATTTTATCTGTTTCATTTCGCCACCGATGGTCTGTATCCAGAAAATCTTTTGTTAACATCCATAAGTCTTCTGGAATTGACATAAAACCATCGACCGCGCTGCGAGCGAAAATTTCTGGGCCACTTTGTTTACGCGTATCAAAAATTTTCAGCATGCCATCTGCAATTTCTTTTGGTGAACTCGTTCCCAAAGTTGATTCCTCCTGAGGTTCATGAATGTCGATGGCTTTCTAGATGAATTTTGCCAATGTAGTTTACTTTGCCGGCCCTCCAGGGCCGGCACTCATCATCACGCGTCTTTCGTCTTCAGCGACGGCAGTTTAGATACCAGACGCAGGGAAACGGTCAGACCTTCCAGCTGGTAGTGAGGACGCAGGAAAAACTTCGCGGCGTAGTAGCCCGGGTTATCTTCAATCTCCTGCACCTGCACTTCCGCAGCGGCCAGCGGTTTGCGGGACTTGGTCTCCTGAGAGGAGTTCGCCGGGTCACCGTCGACATAGTTCATGACCCAGTCGTTCAGCCAGCGCTCCATCTCTTCGCGCTCGCGGAAGGAGCCGATTTTGTCGCGCACGATGCACTTCAGGTAATGGGCAAAGCGGCAGCAGGCGAACAGGTACGGCAGACGAGAGGCCAGACGCGCGTTGGCGGTGGCATCCGGGTCGTGGTACTCGGCCGGCTTCTGCAGCGACTGCGCGCCGATGAAGGCGGCAAAGTCGGAGTTTTTGCGGTGAACCAGCGGCATAAAGCCGTTTTTCGCCAGCTCGGCTTCACGACGATCGCTGATGGCGATCTCGGTCGGGCACTTCATGTCCACGCCGCCGTCATCGCTCGGGAAGGTGTGGCACGGCAGGTTTTCAACCGCCCCGCCGGACTCCACACCGCGAATCGAGGTGCACCAGCCGTACTCTTTGAAGGAGCGGTTGATGTTGGCGGCCATCGCATACGCGGCGTTCGCCCAGGAGTAGCTGTTGTGGTTCGCGCCGTCGGTCTGCTCTTCGAAATCAAAGCTGTCGACCGGGTTAGTGCGAATGCCGTAGGGCAGGCGCGACAGGAAGCGCGGCATCACCAGGCCCAGATAGCGGGCATCTTCGGATTCACGCAGCGAACGCCAGGCGGCATATTCGGTGTTCTGGAAGATCTTGGTCAGGTCGCGCGGGTTAGCCAGCTCCTGCCAGGACTCCATCTGCATCACGCCCGGTGCGGTACCGGTGATAAACGGACAGTGCGCCGCAGAGCCGATGCGCGCCATTTCACCCAGCAGCTCAACGTCCTGCGGGCTGTGGTCGAAGTAGTAGTCGCCCACGATGCAGCCAAACGGCTCGCCGCCGAACTGACCGTACTCCTGCTCGTAGATTTTCTTGAAGATCGGGCTCTGGTCCCAGCCCACGCCCTTGAAGCGCTTCAGGGTGCGGCCCAGCTCCTGCTTGGAGATGCTCATAAAGCGGATCTTCAGCATCTCGTCAGTTTCAGTATTGTTCACCAGATAGCTCAGACCGCGCCAGGCGCTCTCCAGCTTCTGAAACTCTTCGTGGTGAATGATCTGGTTTACCTGCTGCGACAGCTGCTCGTCGATACCGGCGATCAGGTTCTGAATGGTGCGGTAGGTGTCGTTGGAGAAAGTGACGGTGTTTTCCAGCGCCTGCTGCGCCAGCGTTTTAACCGCGCTTTCGACGGCTGAACGGGCCTGATCGGTTTTTGGGCGGAACTCTTTGTTCAGCAGCGCGCTGAACTCATCCTGGCTGAACGCCTGACCCGCCTGCTGCTCGTGTTGTTGAGTCTGGTTGCTCATCGATTATTCCTCGCTACCTTTCGCGCTTTCGTCATTTTTCGGCAACTGGCTCAGGGATTTGAGCAGTGTCGGATCCTGCAGAATTTTAGCGATCAGCTCTTCCGCACCGTTTTTGCCGTCCATATAGGTCAGCAGGTTGGAGAGCTGGGTACGCGCTTCCAGCAGCTTGTTCAGCGGCTCGACCTTGCGGGCCACCGCATCCGGCAGGAAGTCGTCCATGCTGTCAAAGGTCAGATCCACGTTGAGCTTGCCTTCGCCGGTCAGGGTGTTATCCACCTGGAACGCCACGCGCGGCTTAAGCGCCTTCATGCGTTCGTCAAAGTTGTCGATGTCGATTTCGAGGAATTTACGCTCGTCGACGGCCGGCAGATTTTCAACCGGTTTGCCGACCAGATCGGCCATGACGCCCATCACAAACGGCAGCTGAATCTTACGTTCTGCACCGTAGATCTCTACGTCGTACTCGATCTGCACGCGGGGGGCACGGTTACGTGCGATGAATTTCTGCCCACTGTTACTCATTGCCATGATGTTCTCCATCAAAGATGCGCGGTGAAGGTGAAACGGCAGGCTCCATGCCTGTCGTCATAATGCCTGGACGCGTTATTCGCGGCGCCCAAAGATGTTTTCAAGTTGGTTAACGCCGTCTGGCGCCAGGTCGCGAATAATGTCCATAAAGTTAAGTTCTGACAGCCGCTGCACCCGTTCAATCATCAGCGGTGCGGGGTGGCTCGGTTCGTACTGCGCAAAATACTGCTTCGCTTTTTCCAGCATCAGCTGCGCGTCGGCGCGGCTGGTGACCTGCACGCTGCGCCAGTCGGTCACCGGCTGAACGGGCTGCGCTGCCGTCGACTGCTGCTCGGCCTGGGGTTCTGCCTGCGCCTCGCGGTTCGGCAGCAGCTTGCTGATGTCGGTTACCTGACACGCGCTGGCGACCAGTCCGACGGTTTTCAGCAGCTGCTCCATCTCGGGCACGCCGCTTTCACCGAGATGCCCGGTGAGAAGCTCGCGAATCGCCAGCAGACGTTCGTTAATGACGATAACCGCGGCGGTGCCGGGCTGGTCGCCGCGGGCCAGCTCGTCAATCAGCCGTGGACGGCCGCCGGGATAGTCCGGACATTCCGTTTTGCTGCCGTCCAGCAGGGCCTGGGCATCCCGGAGCGAAATTTCATCGCCGTTTGACCGCAGAAGCGAGGCGTTTCGCACGGCGACGGTGAGGTCGGATTTATCGCTCAGCCCTGCCAGGGCGTTAATTCGGTAGAACGGATCGGTTTCGCCATACTCTTCCAGCAGCGGATAGAGCGTCTCCCAGTAACGGGCGATCGCCTCCTGCACCAGCAACAATCCGTCCGCGTAGCCCGCAAGCCCGCGGCGGCGCGTCCAGGCATGGGTTAACGCCAGCAGTACGCGAAGATCTTTGGTGCGGGTCAGCAGGCTGGTGGCGTATTTTTCCACCGTGTTCCAGTCAGCGGGCTCTGCCGGGATAATGGTGTCGCCAAACTGCTGTTCCGCTTTGCCCTGACTGGCCTGATTCATGATCTGGAAGTCGGCGTCGTACTCCAGGTTTTCGCCGCAGGGTTTTTCGGGGCTTATTGGCGCGAGAAATTCTTCGATATTCATGAGATCCCTGCTTATTCAAACATGGGCGGATAAAGACCGTGACGCCCCGGACGGGCGCCCCCTGCCGGGTCGAACAGCAGGGTGAAAAGCTGCCCGGTAAAGTTACCGCTGTGCACGTGGGTGTACAGCGGGTAGCCGTCGCAGCGGTTGGTCCACCAGTAGCTGGTCTGGCGCAGCGGATCAAAACACTCAGCCGCCTGAGGCCAGCCCAGCGTGCTCTGGCCGTCCTCGTCATAGCCAATCACATCAAGGATGTCGGAGCGCTTTTGTGGCTCGACGGGCTGCGGCGCCGGGATGGTCATCAGCATCTCATCCAGCTGCGAGGCGGAAAAACTGTTGCGCACCGCGTGCAGCCCCAGGCGCCCAATCTGCTGGTACCAGCTTTCGGCCTGGCTGAGCAGGCTGGTCGACCACTCTGACGGGGCGAAGCTCAGCTGAAGGCAAACCGGGTACTGGCGGCCAACGCTGTCGCGGCCCGGCAGCAGGCAGCCCATCTGGATCATCTGGCTGCCGAGCATGGGCGGTACCACAAAATTCCAGACTGGCGCTTTGTGAAACTGGCGCTCGCCGCTGCGCTGCTCTTCCTGCTGCCAGGCCAGCAGACCGACCTGGAACCAGTGTGACCACTGGCGCTGTAAAGTGTCAGGAAAGCGACGCTGCAAAAAATCTCCGGCGCTGGGTAACTTGCCATACCAGCTGTAGCGGTTCATCGCAGGGGTATTCGTCATACGGCTGTCCTTGCGGTTATGGGCATGAGAAACGGGGAAGCTGGAACGGGTTACGAATGCTGTTTGGCGCAAACTCCAGCGTGACCTGATGTCCGTCGACGTTGAAGGTGGCCTGACGGCTCAGGCTACCCGCGCCCGGGCTGGTGCTCGCTTTATCAAAGAAGCGGTTCAGCGCCCAGGCGCCGTTGGTGACCAGCGTCGCCGTGCTGCCGTTCGCCAGCCCCAGCTGCATGCGTACCTGGTTGGTGCCGCCCGGCCCCGGCCAGTTCATGATCTGCACGGCCTGCGGGCCGTGGCTGTAGCGCAGCAGCTGGCCGTCGACGTCCAGCGTCAGGTTCAGAATGGAGTTATCCATTCGCACGGTGCGAACCGTCACCTTGAAAGACGGCGTGGTTGCGCCGTTAGCAAAGAAAGCGTCGCGAATCGACTGGGCCTGTTGGAACGGTCTCAGCAGCCCTTCGCTTCCCGGCAGCGTTTTACCATCGATGCCCGGCATAAAGCGCCAGTTTGCCTGCGTGGTATCCACTTTATTGGTCAGATTGTCGCGGAAGAAAGCGTCCATCAGCCCGGTTCCCGGCGCAAACATGCGCGCGAGATCGTCAGGGGTGACCTCGGTGCTGGCGCTGCGCACCAGCGGGTAGCGACCGGCAATCGCCTGACGGCAGAAACCGCCCACCTCAACGTTAATCCGCTTCCGCACGTTTTCGAGGTCGCGGCGCTGGGTATCGCTGCTGGCGCCCACCGCCATATTGCTGAACATGGTTTGCAGCCCGCCCGGCAGACGACCGGCGCTGGCCTGCAGGCGGCTGATCGCCTCTCCGCCCGGTGCCGGCATGCCGCTGTTGGCCGCGTCCTGAACCGCGGTCAGGTAGCGATAGAGCTCATCCACCTGCTTGAGAAAATCATCAAACACGATGGTCTTCCCGCCCTTCTCCAGCGGCTGCGCCAGCTCAATCATCGGTGCGTAGTGGTCGGTGACCAGCTGTTCCGGTGCCTGGGTGACCACGGCGGCCTGGGTTGGCGCAGCGTCATTGTTGCTGAACAGCGCTTCCAGCGTGCGGGTGGCGCGGTTGCTCTGCGCCTGCGCTTTATCCGCATCTTCCGGCGCTGGCGCATTGCGTGACAGCGTCAGGACCTGGCTCAGGTTCTGCACCAGACGGCGCAGCGGCGAGTTTGCGCCGGAGAGCAGGCGCGCGGTGTTGATGCGCTGGGAAAGATCGGCGCTGTTATTGAGCTGAATGTCGGCGAGGAAGCGATCCCAGTTAGCGATAAAGTCGCGCATGTAGAGCTGGCGCACGGCGTTATCGATCTGCTGTTTATCCTCCTGCGCCGTCGCGGCCCCCAGCACCCAGGCGTCGTCCTCGTGCAGGGCGGAGGTTACGCTGTCAATCTGGCCGTTAAAGCTTTTCCAGTAACCGTCCGGCGTATACAGACCCGGCACGCCTTCGCTCACCGGCTTGCCGCTTTTGCGTGAAAACACCAGCTCGCTCTGCGGTCCGCCCAGGTCGGAAAGGGAGACCGGCTTGAGGTTGTCATCATGTTCCAGCAGGCGTTTGAGACGACCGTAAACGCGCGTGGAGAGCGGCTGCTGATTGATCATCGCTCTTTCGCGGGCCACCAGAGATTCATCCTGCGCGTACGGTGAGGCCTGAATTTTCGGTTCCAGCAGCTGCGTCAGGTGCCATTCAAGCTGCTGCAGCTGCGCCTTCGTGACGTTCTGCGGAAGATTTCGCTGCAGGTTGAGCATCACCCACGAATGCAGGAATTTACCGTCGTAGTGCTTTGGCTGATACAGCATCTGATAGGCTTTCAGCGCTTCATAGCTGTATTCCACGTCGCTGCCGTTGTCGTTGCGCAGCCAGGTGGTGATGTGCATGGCAACGGCAGGCAACAGCATCTGATCCAGCGCTTTCTGGTACAGCGACTGCGAGGCATCGCTGACGTCATCCCCGCGATAGAGTCCCATACGGCGGGATACGGGCGGATCGTTGACATCAAACGCGTCGCTTTTCGGCAGGTCAACCAGACCGTTCAGCAGCGGCAGCAGATCGAACAGGTCACGCTGGGTCTGGTTCTGCAGCGCCTTGCTCTGCTGATCCAGCAGCGGCACCTTCGCATCC
Organism: Enterobacter sp. CGMCC 5087; assembly: GCF_003144775.1. Taxonomy (NCBI): domain Bacteria; kingdom Pseudomonadati; phylum Pseudomonadota; class Gammaproteobacteria; order Enterobacterales; family Enterobacteriaceae; genus Enterobacter; species Enterobacter sp. CGMCC 5087. Next base: position 14,221 of record NZ_QFXN01000108.1, read on the forward strand.
ACCTCTTCCAGATAGGCCTTGTTTTTGGCATAGCTGGTCAGCCACAGACCGCCGAGGATCACCAGCAGGGCCAGAAGCGCCGCGTAGCCGGACCAGATCACCGCCCGGTTGCGCAGCTCCCACCAGCGGTTTTCGCCCGCGATCCCGGCTTCCTGGAAGATGACGTTTTGCAGGAGGTTCTTAATGAAGAAACTCTGACCTTTTGCCCCCGGGATCGGCGCTTCTTTGCTGACCGAATCCCAGTTATCCGCCTCTCCCCCTTCCGGTAGCGACAGAGCGCGGTTCAGTTCGCCCATCACGCGGTCGAACGGCATGCCTTCCTGCGTCCCGCTGGCGAAGTAGATCCCGCGCGGAGAGAACTCGGTTTCGAAGTTGGAGCGGGCGAAGACCGTGCTCAGGTAGTCCGCCAGCAGCGGACGCAGCGCGGCGAACTCCTGCGGGAAGAGATACGCTTCGGCGCGGGTTTTCGCGTCATGCTCTTTCAGCATGGTTTCCGGCAGCCCGGCATCGAGGCGCTGCTGCAGCAGGGAAAACTCCTGCTGGAAGTTGCCCATCAGGTCGTAATCGGCGTGTTTGGTTTGCTCCCACGGCAGGGTAAAGCCCCAGATCTGGTCGCGCTGCGCTTTGTCGTAGTCGGCAAACCAGGCGCGGAAGCCTTTAAGCAGGTCGGCCTTGGTCACCATCACGTAGACAGGGAAGCGAATACCCAGCTGTTCATGCAGCTCGGACAGACGCTGGCGCAGGTTTACCGCCTGCTGGCGGGACGCCTCGGCGGACTGGGTGAGCAGGTCAGAAATGCTGATGGTGATGATGACGCCGTTAATCGGCTGGCGGCGGCGATACTTACGCAACAGGTTGATGAACTCCAGCCATTCGCCGGCGTCCTGTACCTGCTCGCTCTCCTGGGTGGTATAGCGGCCCGCCGTGTCCAGCAGCACCGCCTCATTGGTAAACCACCAGTCGCAGTTACGCGTGCCGCCAATGCCCCGCAGCGCGGTTTTACCGAAGCGATCCGCCAGCGGGAACTGCAGCCCGGAGTTAACCAGCGCCGTGGTTTTACCGGAGCCCGGCGCGCCGATAATGACGTACCACGGCAGCTGATAGAGATATTGCGTGCTGAAGCGCTGCGTCCACTGGGCGCCCTGGCCCGCCTTGCTGAAGTGCGCTTTTTTCAGCATCTGCGCGGCTTCATCAAAGCGGCTGGCGAGGATCTGCTCCTCGCTGTTCAGCCGCTTCTGCGGATCCGCCGCTTCCGGGCTGGCGGTGTTCTCTTTGAGCTTGTCCATCAGCTTGCGGTTCAGCCAGGCATTGTACAGGCGCGGCAGAATGTGGCCCTGCGCCCAGAGCAGATAGACCACGGCAATGCTGATAATGCGGTTCTGTTCAGACTCAAGCGGTCGGGTGTCCACGATGGACAACAGGGGACCAATCATCCAGATCACCGCCGCAAGCGCCGTTACGCCGAGGAAGCTCCACAGAATGCGGTTGGTCAAGATGGAAAGAAGTGTAGTCAGCATCCTTAGTTTCCTTGCGGCAATCCGTTCAGCTCGGCCTGAGTGTTTTCAGGCGACACCAGCAGAGTAATTTCCACACGGCGGTTACGGGCGCGGTTTTCAGGCGTCGTGTTCGGCGCCACCGGGTTAATCTCGCCCCGCCCTTCCGCTTTCACGCGGCCAGGCTGAGAGAGGCTTCCCTGCAGCATTTTCTGTACCGAGCGGGCGCGTTCCAGAGAGAGTTCATAGTTCGAGGCAAAGCGCGCGCTGCGGATCGGCACGTTGTCGCTGTAGCCCACCACCAGAATTTTGCCGCTGACGTTATTCATCGCCTGCGCAATGCGGTTGATGACCGGTTCATAGCGGTCACGCACGACGGTAGAGGCAGAGGCAAACAGCCCGTCGCCCTTCAGGATAACGACGCTGCGGTCCGCTTCGTCTTTCACCGCGACCAGGCCAGCCTCGATTTCAGGCTTCAGGAAGCCGCGCAGGTTCAGCACCGCCGGAAGCTGACGGGCCGGCTGCTGAATAGTGGTTTCCGGCAGCTGGGACTGATAAATCTTCGCCAGCACCGGGTTGGTGTTATCGCCAAGCCGCCAGTTAAGCACGATATAAAACAGACAGGCGATAAACCCGGCCAGCGCCACGCAGGCCCACAGGGGAACCATCGGCCGCCAGAGCTTGCGCAGCACCGGACGATCTTCCGGATGGGGAGAAAGCGGCGGCGGATAGCTGCCGCGCACGCCGCGGATCATCTGCCACAGCCGCTGCTTGATGGTTTCAAGCTGTGTGCGGCCATTATCCAGTACCCGATAGCGTCCTTCGAAGCCCAGCAGCAGGCAGTAGTTGATCATCTCCAGCAGCAGAATATGCTCGCGCGGGTTCTGCGACAGGCGCGCCAGCAGCTGGAAGAATTTCTCACCGCCCCAGGTTTCGTTATGGAAGGTCACCAGCAGACCGTTGCTTGACCAGACGCCGCTGCTGCCCCAGGGGGTGAGCGCGGCGGCCTCATCGAGCGCCGTACACAGGCAGTAACGCGCCCCGACGATCACTTCGTAGGGCAGCCCCGCCTGCTGGCAGCGGACTTCGAAACGGCGAATCTCATCGATCAGGCGCTGGCGTAACGCCACCTGATCGTCATGGGAGACCGAATGACGGATCTGCGGAATCGCGTTGAGCAGCGGATTGGCGGCCGCCACCAGCTGATTGTTGCTACTGGCTCCGGTAAACGCGGCATCACTGCCGGTGTCCTGTCGTTCCTGCATATTAAGCGCTCGCTTTATTATTCTGTCGGGCTACGGATGGCCCAAAACTCCATATCCAGCCCCGGGAACTCCCCTGCAAGATGCAGGGCGAATGCGCCGGACTTATCCATCTCGTGCCACAGCTCGCTGCCCTTCTCCAGTTCAAAGTAGCTGTAGCCGGCATGCCACGGGATCTGCGGCGGCGCGACCGGCATGGCGCGCAGCATAATGCCCGGCAGCTGAAGCTGAACCAGATCGCGGATTTTCGAGACCGGCGCGACCTTCATCTGCGCCGGGAAATGGGTTTGCAGGTGTTCGCCTGGCACATTGGCTTTTACCGCCAGCACGAACCCGAACTCGCGCACCATGCTGGTTTCAGGCACCGTGGCGATGTTCAGGCCGTGAGAGCGTTCGTTAAGCGGCAGCTGGATCGCGTGGTCTTCCATCACCAGCGACAGTCCCTGACGCAGCATCAGCATCAGTTTGCTGAAGCAGTTAGCCAGATCGTCATGATCGTAAATCGGCAGCACGCTTTCGGCGGTACGCTGCGACGTCCAGGTGGCTAGCTCGGTCGCAAACGGCAGCCAGCTGCGCCAGAGCGTTTCCGGATGCAGCAGCGGGAGGGTTTTTAAATGAGATACTTCGCCCAGATGACGGTTAACCAACGACAGCAGCGTGAACTCAATCAGTTCGGAGGTGTTAAAGCGGCCAGGCTGGCGCAGACGACCGCCAATTTGCTGGCTGCGCTGGACCAGCAGACCGTGCAGATCGTTGATCATGCTGTAGATCTGCGGGCTGTTGTTGGCGTTGAGCATCGGCGGGATGTAGCTGTTGTCGAGCCGCACGTGGTTGTCGTTACGTTTCTCTGTCACAAACGCCACGCCGATGGCGGTCCATTCCGCCGTGAGGTCTTTTTCCAGCATCAGGGTCAGACGCAGGCGGCCAAACTGGACGGTGGCATCCCCCACCGACATGGCGTTGTCGTCTTCCACCTCTTGCTCGAAAGCGATGAAGCGCGCCAGCGAGGCCGGCTCTTCGCTAAAAATCACCTCTTCTCTCTCGCCGCGACGAACAGGCAGCGCGAGCACCACCTTTTCGTTGGTGAGGTTGTCAGGAATTTTCAGCGGTACAGGACCGTTGCGCCCGTTACGCACCTGGAAAAAGGTGCCGTCCGGCAGCAGGCCACTGCAGTAGCTCAGGGCAATGCATCCCTGACGAAGCATCGCTTCATCCAGTTCCACGTCAAGAAAGCCCCAGAGATATGACCGCTGTAGCGCGCCCCATTCACGAACATGGTTGAGCAGATAGCTTTCAGTCCGCTGAAAATGGTGTGGACGCAGGAACATGCCTTCGGTCCAGACGACCTTTTCTGCTTTCGTCATGATGATGTGTTTCCTGTGTTGAAGCGCGTTACTGGCTGATGACCCGAATGCCGTTCACGTCGAGAAAAACGTTGGCCTGAAGTTCATCCGCGGACCATTTCCAGAACTGGTAGATATGATTTTCGCCAGGCGCAGGCAGAGGGAGTGAAACGCGCCATTTTTTGCCATCCAGCATCTGATACTCCGCCATCACGCCGATGTAGCGGGCCTCCGGAGAGCTTTGCCCGCTGAGGGTTTTGGACAGCTGTCCCGGCATCAGGAAGAACACGTCGCTGTTCAGCAGATTCGCGCCAAGCGTGGCTGACGCGTTGTTCTGCAGGGAGTAGAAGTCGCTGGACATGAAATCCGCATCGGATTTCAGCAACAACACCCGAACCTTAAGCGGCGCAGATTCGTTGATTTGTGGATGAGCCTGAAACTGCAGATTGTAGCGGGAGGGGTCGCTGTGTGAAGACGACGTACAACCACTGACCAGGGCGAAAATCACCGCGTAAAAGAATAACCACAGCTTATGAAAATTTTTATTATTCATAAAAATGCGCTCATGCAAGCCGTTTAGTTCAGGATCCAGGTACCGTTAGCGCTGTCTTTGCAGGCTTTGCTGTTGCCGTCGACGTCGACACAGGTCGCTTTTTTACGCGCCTTCGGACGAATGGCCTGTTTACGCACGGCGGCGTCGTACAGGTCGGCCTTGATCACGGCGCGCATCGGGACGTAACCAATCAGCTGATCGTTACCTTCATCGGCAAGCGCCATCCAGTAGTGTTCAACCTGACCCAGCACCACGTACGTTTTTCCGGTGTCGAGAGTACGGATAACTTTACCGCCGAAGTCAGGACGGCTCATCAGGGAGGCTGGATACATGGCGCGATACGGTTCGTTGACCGGGTTGAACTCCGCCGGTGGCGTCACAGCGTGACGGTGGGTTAAGGTCACGCCGTTGACCTGGCTGGTCTCGATCGTATCGTCGTTGATCACAGGTTTCTGCGGCGCTTTACAGCCCGCCACCGCCATTACAAACAGAAGTGAAAACAGTACGCGCATTTTCATATGCTTTTCCGTAGCGATATTTCGATGATGAAGATAAGGGGGTGAAGTTTGACTTAGGTGCTATTGTTAAAATAGCCAGGATATTTTCGGGGCGTTACTATTTTAAGGGCATAGCTACCGCACGAGCCCTTCAGAATAAGGCCCAGCGTCTTCCTGACATATTTTGACAAACGGTAAACAAGTTTACATGAGCTTCGTCTCAATTCAATATTTACCGCTACGTAACTGTTGGTAAATGAAGCAGTCGGAAAATTATAGGATTAATCCTATGAAAAAACCCGATACGACCTACACGCTGTTATTTTTCCACCGCACTACCAATCATGTTGTTGTATTACAAAGAAAAATAACAAAAGAGAACCACTTTCATTAACGCAATACTGCTATTATCGCCACTACCATAATTAGTAGAATTCGCGTATTGGTGAGGTCAGCAGAATATATGAACATGAATTATTTGTTGCACTAACAGGGTATCTTTAATATTAATCGTAATTTACGCTTAGAATAGTTCCGTATCCTCCATTCCGCGTGGCGTTAATTTCACGACTCAAAATAACTTTATATTTCGCGTTGCGACAATTACCCGGTCAGGCCTGAATTTTAATCGTCAATCATTAAGCCTGAGTTAACCATCCTGACATTATCGCAGCAGAAAATGCTCGCAATAGCCCGCCAGCTGCGAACATAGTTTATTGCTGCCGCCCACAGGCTTCATTCGAAACTTTATTGCTGCTACATCCTCTCCTGCTCGTCCCATCTATCTTACCTACCGTTTGATAGATAAGATTTATTATTAAAATGATAAAATTTCGTTATAATTTCTTTAAATGTTTAAGCATCAGATCCAATAAGTCACTGTAATAAAACGAATTTAAGATAAAGCATTTTTCCACGCCGCATGCGCGTAGCCATCCGGTCGTCATTGCTTTCGCTTATTGTCTTGTACAGCGCTTTTACGGGTTCAGACGTTGTGTGACCGAACAAATCAGGAGTGGGTATGAATAAGAAAAGACGCTCGGTGCCGGGTATCAGACACTATGACGGTCCTGCCGGAGGCTGGGGGGCGTTAAAAGCGACGGCTATCGCGGTGCGTACCCAAATGGATACCTTTGATGCTTCCGCCACGCTGCTGCGCACCAACCAGCCTGACGGTTTTGACTGCCCGGGCTGCGCGTGGCCGGATAAAGAACACAAGTCGACGTTCCAGTTCTGTGAGAACGGCGCCAAAGCCGTGACCTGGGAAGCCACCAGCAAACGCGTTACCCCCGCGTTTCTGGCCGAAAACAGCGTCTCCTCGCTGCTGGCAAAATCGGACTTCGAACTGGAAGGCTACGGTCGACTGACGTATCCCCTGCGCTATGATCGGGCAAGCGATACCTTCCGGCCCGTCGACTGGGAAGAGGCGTTTCAACGCATCGGCGAAGTATTGCGCGGGCTCGAACCGGACCAGGTCGAGTTCTATACCTCCGGACGCGCCTCTAACGAAGCGGCGTATCTTTTCCAGCTCTTCGCCCGCGAATACGGCACCAATAACTTCCCCGACTGCTCGAATATGTGCCACGAGGCCACCAGCGTCGGTCTGCCGCGTTCGATTGGCATCGGGAAAGGCACAGTCTCGCTGGACGACTTTGATAAGACCGAGCTGGTGATCTCCATCGGCCACAACCCCGGCACCAACCATCCGCGAATGATGGGGACTCTCCATGAGCTGGCCCGTCGCAACGTGCCGATTATCGTCTTTAACCCGCTGCGCGAACGCGCCCTCGAACGCTTCGCCGACCCGCAAAGCGTGATTGAAATGGCGACCTACGGCTCAACGGATATCGCCTCGACCTATTTCCAGGTGAAGGCCGGGGGCGATGCCGCCGCGCTGAAAGGCATTGCCAAACATCTGCTGGAAATGGAGGCCGAACGCGGTGACGTGCTCGACCATGCGTTTATTGCCGAACACACCCAGGGCATTGAGGACTTCACCGCCGATATCGCGAAAACCCGCTGGGACGAGATCGAGCGCGAGTCGGGCCTGAGCCAGGCGTCGCTCAAAAAGGTGGCCGACGCCTATGCGAAATCAAATGCCACCATCATTACCTACGGAATGGGCATTACCCAGCACAATAAAGGTACGGCAAACGTCCGCCTGATCGCCGATCTGCTGCTGCTGCGCGGGAATATCGGCAAGCCCGGCGCGGGTATCTGCCCCCTGCGCGGCCACTCAAACGTTCAGGGGAACCGGACCGTCGGGATTAGCGAGAAACCTACCCCGGCCTTCCTGAACCGTCTGAAGGACGTTTTCGGCTTTGAGCCGCCGTCTCACCACGGACACGATGCGGTGCAGGCCACGCAGGCGATGATCGACGGCCGCGCGAAGGCGCTCATCTGCCTTGGGGGTAATTTTGCCGTCGCGATGCCCGATCACGAGCGGGGTTTTCCGGCGATGGGTAACCTGGATTTGAGCGTGCACGTCGGGACCAAGCTCAACCGTACCCATCTGCTGGTGGGCAAAGAAACCTTTATCTTTCCGTGCCTCGGCCGCACCGAGCTGGATCTCCAGGCTACCGGTCGTCAGTCCATTACCGTCGAAGATTCCATGTCGATGGTGCACGCCTCGTCCGGCAAGCTGAAGCCCGCCTCGCCGTTGCTTCGGTCAGAACCGGCTATCGTCGCCGGCATGGCGAAAGCCACGCTGCCGGAAACCCGCGTGGACTGGCTAACGCTGGTTGAGGATTACGACCGCATCCGCGATCTGATCGAGCAGACCATTCCGGGCTTTGAGAACTACAACGCGCGGATCCGCGTTCCCGGCGGCTTCCGCATGCCGCTGCCGCCGACGCAACGCATCTGGCCAACGGCGACGGGAAAAGCGATGTTCTCGGTGTTCGATGGCGTTCACGAGAACGCCAGCGGCGAAGGTGAGCACGTTCTGCGCCTGATCACGCTGCGCAGCCACGACCAGTACAACACCACCATTTACGCCCTGGACGACCGCTACCGCGGCGTGTTTGGCCGCCGCGACGTGCTGTTTATGAACGAAGATGATATGGCGCAGTCAGGCCTGGAACACGGCGACCGCGTGGATATCGAAACCGCCCTCCCCGGCAGCGTCCAGCGTCTGAAGGACATTACCGTGGTGGCGTACAGCATCGCGCCGGGCACCGTCGGCGCCTATTATCCGGAGGCCAACGTGCTGGTGCCGCTTGATTATCTGGATAAGGACAGCGGTACGCCGTCGTATAAATCCGTTCCGGTTCGCATCACCCTGCGCTCGAAAGAGATCCGCATGCTGTAAGGCTGCTCGCGCAGAGATAATGATGGATATTAAACAGTTAAAATATTTAATCGCGCTCGACGAGACCCGCCATTTTGGTAAAGCGGCCTCGCAGTGCAACGTCACCCAGCCGACCCTCTCCATGCGCATCCGCAGCCTGGAAGAGGAGCTGGGGCTGGTGCTGATCGTGCGCGGGCAGCGCTTTGAAGGGTTTACGCCGGAGGGTGAACGCATCCTCGCGTGGGCCCGCGCCCTGCTTGCCGCGCACGACGGGTTACAGGCGGAAGCCGCGCTGTGCAAAGGCCAGGTGGTGGGCGAACTACGTCTGGGGATGGTGCCGCTGGCGAGCGTGGATCCGATGATCTTTATTCGCCTGCTGACGCAAAAATACCCGGAGCTGACCTACAGCCTCTATTCCATGTCCTCAGCGCAGATTGCCGACGGCGTCAGCCGCAATCAGCTTGAGCTGGGAATTTGCTACCTCAACAGCATCGACACCAGCCTGTTTGACGTTATCCAGCTGCCAAAAACGAAGATGGGCCTGCTGCACGACGTCCGCCATTTTCAGCTCGGCCAGGCAACGCTGACCTGGCACGACCTGACGGATTTTCCGCTGGGGTTCCTGACCAAAGGGATGCACTACCGGGCGCATATGGAGGCCAGCTTTAAATCTGCCGGCATCGAACCGACGTCCGTTTTCGAGAGCGACTCGACGTTCCAGATCATTCAGGCGGTTCAGAGCGGCGTGTGCTGCGCCGTCATGCCGCTGAACAACGGGCTGGAGGCACTGAACAGCAACTTCAGGATCGTCCCCATCGCCGACGCGAACATTGAGGCTCCCGTCGGCCTGATTATGCGCAGGCAGAAGCCGGTCTCCTCTCTGGCGCTGCGCTGCTTTACCGACGCGCAGGAGATTTATCACGCGGACAATGAGGCGTAGGCCTCGCGCGTCACCTCGCTAAAACCGTCGATCAGCACCGCGTCGCGCACCTCCCGGTATTCCAGCGCATCCACCAGCTCGCGGAGCGCATCGCGAATAGCGTCAAGCGTTTCAGGTGAGGTGTTATGCGAGGTGATCAGCGGCAGTCCCGGTGTCAGCGGGGTGCGGTCAATGACCGCCAGCCCCGCAAGCCGTTCCGGCTCATGGCGCTGCAGCAGTGCCCAGGTCACGCAGTCGATAGCCGCAATATCCCCTGCCCCGCGTTTCACATCAATCAGCGACTGGCGATGGCTGCCGCTGAAGGACGTTTGCGCGAAAAAAGGACCGCCGCTCGCCAGGGGAGCCACCCTTTTTCGCAGCGCATTGTAGCCGGACTGGGAATCCGGGGAATTACAGACCGCCCGACGTCCGCGAAAATCCGCCAGCGTGAGGTGCCGATCTTCCTCGCGCACCGCCAGAAAGCTGCGGTACTGGATCCCTTCGCAGCCCGGTGCCGCGTAGTGAAAACAGCCGACCACCTGCACGTCCGGGAGCAGCGTGACCAGCGGATAACCGCAGGTCTGGCTGAGGATAAGCGCAGGCTGTTGCCAGTGGGTCAGCAGGTCGGACTCCGGCCAGCTGGGGTCACGATCGACGGTCACACCACGCGCGGCCAGCAGCCCCTTTACCGCCAGCCAGAGCGCGCGCGTATCGGCGCGATCCACGGCATACATGGGAAATGCCAGCAGGTTACTCATACCCTTCCCCCTGTTGTTTTGCGGGATGAACGGTGACGTCAACGGGCCTGACCCAGAACTGACGCAGCCATTCACCATAGCCCCTGACGAGAAAACCGTGGTTTCGCCGCTGGTACGCCTCCCGGTTTTGCTCGTAGATGGCCTTCAGCCCGTACCAGGGAACGCCCGGCAGATCGTGATGTACTGAATGGTAGTTGAGATTCAAAAACAGCACCCGCCAGAACAGCCCCGCCTCATTAATAACGGAGCGCGCCAGCGGATCGTCCGCCGCGCGATGTTCGAAAAACGATCGGACCTTGGTCAGCGCCAGCGCCGGATAGCTGACGGCCAGCACAAACCAGACGGGTGAAAAACCGGTACGCGCCATCCAGGCGAAGAGCTCCACCAGCAGCAAAACGTGAACCAGCCACATCGCCATCGCCCGCAGGTGAAGGTGGCGAAATGCCGTCACGGCGCTGCCCAGCGTCTGCAGGATATCCAGCAGCGGGGCCAGCACCAGCCGCCCGGCGAAGGTATTCCGGGCGCGGATCGTACGCTTCTGCCAGGGGGAAAAGCGCGCCCAGCTCTCGTCGGTAAAATAGTATGACTCCGGGTCATCCACCGGATGGGTCAGGCTATGGTGCCGATGATGGGCGAGATGGGAGTCCCGATACAGGCCATACGGATACCAGACCGCCAGCGGGAGCGTGCCAAACAGCTGGTTGAGCCAGGCAAAACGCGTGGGGTGTCCGTGGATCAGCTCATGCTGCAGCGACATGTACCAGGCGGTAAACCAGATGAGCAGCAGCGTGGCGGGCAGCAGGCCGAGCGTTTGCCAAAACGCCAGCGTGGCAAACCAGCCTGCATAAATCGTGAACATTACCAGCCAGGTAGGCAGTTCGCTTCGCCATAAAAAACCCGATGCGAGATGGCGGATTTGTTCGCGTTGTTGCGGATGTAAATAGAGGGAGCTTCGTTGACTCATTCCTTCAGACGCCGTTTCGCCAGAGATAATTCTCTGACGATCGGGGATAACGCCTGAAATAACAAAGAACTTAAATCGCTTTGCTTTGCCAGAAACGTGGGGGTCATGCGTTTCTTGACTTATTCTGTAATAAAGGTACTTTTCAGGACATGAAGAAGATCCTGATTATTGTTCCTGACGGCGGCATGCTGTTTGAAGCCGCCGGTATCGCCGATATTCTGATGCAGGCCAACCGGCTGCATCCGGAAGGGCTTGCGCCCCCCCGCTACCGGATTATCATCGCCACCACGCAGCCTCACCAGGTGATCCACGGCCAGTCCGGCCTGAATCTGCTGGCGGACTATCGTCTGCCGGAGCTGGATCCGCGCGAACCGCTGGACACCATTATCATCACCGGACGCGGCATGAACGAGCAGGAGAGCACGGCGGTGGTGGACTGGCTGCACCTCGCTGCGCCGCACGCCCGGCGGGTAGCCTCTATCTGCGGCGGCGCGATGCTGCTGGCCCAGACCGGCCTGCTGGACGGTCGCCGCGCCACCACCCACTGGCGGCTGCTGGAGACGATGCAAGCCCAGTATCCGTCAATCCAGGTCGAAGGCGGCCCGCTGTATATTCAGGATGGCCCCATCTGGACCTCCGGCGGCGTGAGTTCCGGGTTCGATCTGACCCTGGCGCTGGTGGAAGACGACTACGGATTTACCCTCGCCCGCGACGTGGCGCAGGATATGGTGATGTATCTGCGCCGTCCCGGCGGCCAGCTGCAGTTCAGCCGTTACAGCCTGCAGCAGCCCGGCGCATCCGGTCCGATAAGCGAACTGCAAACCTGGATCCTGCAAAACCTGACCGCCGACCTGTGCGTGGAAAATCTGGCCGAGAAAGCGGCAATGAGCCCGCGTAATTTCACCCGCGTGTTTACCCGCGACGCGGGAGTTTCTCCGGCCCGCTACGTGACCGAAGCGCGTCTGGCCGCGGCCCGCCAGCTGCTTGAGCAGACCCATGACTCCCTTGAGCGCGTTGCCGAGCAAAGCGGGTTTGGCACCAGCATTAACCTGCGCCGCATCTTTGAGAAACAGCTTCACCTCACGCCCGGCGAGTACCGCCAGCGCTTTCACTGCCGCAAAATGGCGTAATATGATCCTTTTTTGTCGTTTACGCCAACCGGCCCGACGCCTACAGTGACTCCAGACAACAGAGATAAGGAGTGCACCATGGTTAAGGTCGGTATTAACGGTTTCGGCCGTATCGGACGTAATTTCCTGCGCGCGGCGCTGGGCAACCCGAATCTGCAGATTGTGGCCATTAACGATCTGACGGACAGTAAAACCCTCGCCCACCTGCTGAAACATGATTCCCTTCTGGGCACGCTTCCCGCGCCCGTAGAAGCGGCAGACGGCGCGCTGCAGGTAGACGGGCAGCGAATCGCCGTATTTAGCGAACGCGATCCGGCGAATATCCCGTGGCGTGACGTCGGCGTTGACGTGGTGATTGAGGCCACCGGCTTCTTTACCGAGCGGGAAAAAGCGGCGGTGCATATCACCCACGGCGGCGCCAAGCGCGTCATCATTTCCGCCCCCGGGAAGAACGACGACCTGACGATTGTGATGGGGGTTAATCACGAGCAGTACGATCCAGCCCGTCACGCGGTGGTGAGTAACGGGAGTTGCACCACGAACGGCCTGGCGCCTGCCGCTCAGGTGCTGCATCAGCAGTTCGGGATTGAGCATGGCCTGATGAACACCACGCATGCCTACACCAACAGCCAGGCGCTGCACGATCAGCCGGAGAAAGACCTGCGCGGCGCGCGTGCGGCGGCGCTGTCGATTGTGCCTTACTCCAGCGGCGCGGCAAAAGCGCTGGGGAAAGTGATCCCATCCCTTGACGGCAAACTGACCGGGTACTCCCTGCGCGTACCGGTGCCGGTGGTGTCGATTGTAGATTTAACGGTAACGCTGAGCCGTAACGTGACCGCCGAAGAGGTGAACGAAGCGTTCCGCAACGCGGCCGCCAGCGGGCCACTGAAAGGTATTCTGGGCTATAGCGATGAACCGCTGGTCTCCAGCGATTACCAGGGCGACCCACGCTCCTCGATTATCGACGGGCTTTCCACGCTGGTGATTGGCGGGAACATGGTGAAGATCCTGGCGTGGTATGACAACGAGTGGGGCTTCTCAAACCGTCTGGTGGATCTGACAGTGTGGATGGATAAGAAAGGGCTGTAAGTCTTACCGTGATGCCGGGTGGCGCTTGCGCTTACCCGGCCTACAAATTATGTCATCATCCAGTAATATCTCCCCATTCCTCGCTGAATATATAATTCTCAATAATCTCAAGTTTATTTAACTCTTTCTAATTCATCGCATCAATTATAAAAACGCACCAATTAACTTAGAAAATAGGTTAATGTTTATTCTTTACTTTACGTTTAAAAGTGCGAGTCCGATCACTGTCCTTAGACGATAACGTAGACCATGATACACCCTGCACATAACAGGGCCATATTATGTATTACAGCAAGGAAATTATAGAAAGAATTGGATCCGATAAAGATCTCGCATTAAGGCTCGATCGTGCCGTGGCGGGGGTAAAGGATGGTGCCATCGAATATTTAAATAATCTTGGCGATGCGACCACGCGATTGCTTTATTATACCTCTTGCTTCACTGATAATTATCAGGATGTCTGTAAAAAATTGGGTTCGGAAGATTTGAGGTTTTTAGCAGGAGTCGCCGAGCTTGTTAAGCATAGAGATGTAATTTTTAGAATGGTAAGGATTTATATTGAAACGATGCTTCATAACAGATCCATTATTCAAAGAAAAATCATTCTCGAAAAATTAATACCATTTACAACAAACTATTCAGTAAAGCAAGTATCTAAGAACGGTTTGATTTATGCTGTCACGTCATACATCTGTTATGGTAATAAAATGAACGCGGCCGTAAAAAGTGCATTTATGAGAAAGGTTGGTTTGAGCACAGGAGGTGTAATTACCGTATTAAACCTTTACGCTATAGTTCAGCATGCGGCAGATAGCGCAAATACACTTAAAAAATTTAAGCCGTTATTTTACCATGCGCTGTATGTTGAAAAGCTGGAAATGATGTATTTCCTTATTGAACCGGTGATAATGAAAGCCGGTTATCTTAACTTAAACACTGCATCCGATAGCGAAATTGCTGATGCGCTGAATAGAATGATGCGATAATGTGGCAATCGATAAAAGCATTTTTGAAACAATTTTTAAAAAGTTTCTTACAAGACATTATGGATGATTTTTTTTGGTATGGCACTGGAATATTCGCCATCATTCTCGGTGCTGTCGTGGTGAGTTTTATAGAAAACGAAAAAATTGCACTACGAATCGTTGGGATTATTATATTAGTTGTGTACTTCATTGCATTTCGTTACAAAACAAAGGATCAATAAATGTCTACACCAGCACATATATGGTTTACTGACGAAAATAATGCTCCCGTATTAGGCGAGTGTTTAATGCCTACAAGATTGGGCTCTACCGAACTCAAATCGTTTAATCACTCCGTCTGGATCCCCACCAGTTCCAACACGGGAAAACTGACAGGAACGCGCCTTCATGTTCCCATTACCTTTGAAAAAGAAATAGATCGCATCACACCCCATCTTTTTCGTGCCGTATGTACAGGTAAAACCTTCAAAACGGCATTAATCAAAATGTATAAAATTGATGATGCCGGTATTGAGCGCGAATACTTCAATATCACTCTGGAAAACGTCAAAATAACCAGGATCTCGCCAGTATTGCACCCGCTCGGTATCGCAAGTGCGCATATGGAAGAAGTCGAACTCCGCTATGAATCGATTGAATGGAAATATTGCGACGGGAATATCATGTTTAAAGACACCTGGAATGAAAGAGCAACAGCATAGAACAATGAACGCCCGTTAAGTCCCTCTCCCAAAGGAGAGGGAAAAGGCTCACTCTGCTTTCACTTTCACGCCCATAAACACAATCACCATCGCCGTTACCAGCAAAAGACCGCTGCCCGCGAATACGCCGCTGGCACCGTTAAGGTCAAATACCGCCCCGCCCCCGGCCGCACCGGCACTGATTGCCAGCTGAATTGAGGCCACCAGCAGCCCGCCTGCACTTTCGGCTTCATCCGGAACGGTGGTAGCAAGCCAGGTTGACCAGCCCACCGGAACCAGACCAAATGCAAAGCCCCACAGCGCGACCAGGAACCCGTCCAGCATCGCCAGATGACCAAACGCCACCATCGTGAGCGCGAGAACGCCCATCGCAAACGGCACCAGCGCCAGCGTCAGGCGCAGATTACGAGCCAGCAGATGCCCTGCAACGGATGTGCCGACAAAGTTGGCGAGCCCAAAGCCCAGCAGGATCAGCGAAATGGTCTCCACGCTCGCCTGCCCCACCGTTTCCAGGAACGGGCGCAGGTAGGTAAAGAAGGCGAAATGGCCGCTGAAGATCAGGATGGTCGCCAGCATGCCGCCGATCATCCCCGGACGACGCAGCACGCGAAACAGCGTACTCAGGCTGCCGCTGCTCTCCGGCTTCATGGACGGCAGGACCCAGAGCTGCCACAGCAGCGCCAGCATGCTCGGTAGAATGCAGAGAACAAAGACGTTGCGCCAGCCGATCAGGCTGCCCAGATAGCTGCCCAGCGGCGCCGCGACCACCGTGGCTATCGATACGCTGGAGAAAATCACCGCCAGCGCCTTCGGCACTTTATCTGCCGGAACCAGACGCATCGTGGTCGCCGTCGACATCGCCCAGAATCCCCCGATGGCGATCCCCAGCAGCAGGCGGCCCATCAGCAGGACGTGCAGGTTGGGCGCAAAGGCCACCAGCAGGCTGGAGATAATTTGCAGCAACGAGAAAAACATCAGCACCCAGCGGCGGTCGATACTCTTGGTTGCCGGGGTGATCAGCAATCCGGTGACCAGCGCCACCAGCGCGGTAGCGGTGACGGCCTGCCCGGCCATTCCCTCACTCACGCCCAGGCTCGCGGCCATGGGCGTTAACAAACTCGCCGGCAGAAATTCTGCCGTAATCAAACCAAATACCCCCAGCCCCAGTGAATAGACGGCCCGCCAGGCGGGTTTTGCAGGCGCTACCGCCTCGCTCGCCGCGACACATGAACTCATCTGTTGATCTCCCGTTATAAAAATGTGACAACCGTCGCAAAAGAATAGAAGGTTCACCCTGGACGATCTATGACATATAATCTCCACTTATTGATTATTCGTCCGGAGTTGCGCCATGACCGTCCAGTCACCCGATCTGATCAGCGAACTTTTACGCGGCATGCGCCTGTCAGGGGTGAAATACCGGCGGATTGAAGCCAGCGCGCCGTTTGGCGTCGCCTTCCATCAGGCGCCCGGTAGGGCGCAGTTTCATTTCGTGAGCCACGGCAGCGCCCAGCTGCGGATGGAAAGCGGTGCGACGTTCGAACTGAGCAGCGGAGACGCCCTCTTTATTCCAGGCGGCAATTCCCATGCCCTACTCTCCGACGAGCGGGCCACCATTACCCCTGTCAGCGACTTTCCCAGCGAGCCTATCTGCAGCTCGGTGTGTGCCATCACCTGCGAGCCCTGCCCGGAGAGCGAGAACACCCTCATCTTTAGCGGGTGCATGGATTTTGAGCTGGGCGGGATGCAGCCGCTGATCAAGGCGATGCCGGAAGTGATGATGGTCAGCCGGCTGATGTCCACCTGGCCGGAGATCCACCCGCTGCTGGCGGCGATGGAGCGGGAATCCGTGGCGCGTCAGGCCGGGTACGCCGGGATCCTTGCGCGTCTGGCCGACGTGGTGGCGGCGTTAATCGTGCGCGGCTGGGTTGAAGGCGGGTGTGGTAAAGCCACCGGCTGGGTGCAGGTTCTGCGCGACCCGCGCCTGAGCCGGGCCATTTACGCCATGCACCAGCAGCCCGGCCTGAACTGGAGCGTGGCGGATCTGGCAAAAGAAGCGGGCACGTCCCGTTCCGTGTTCGCCGAACGGTTTCTGGCCGCGACGGGAACCACTCCGGCAAAATATCTCAGCGAGCTGAGAATGCGCCTGGCCATCCAGTACATTCGCCACGAAAATCAGCCGATTGAAACCGTCGCGCTGCGGCTGGGGTACGGCTCTCTGGCGGCGTTTAGCCGGGCATTTAAGCGCATCATTGGACATGCGCCGGGCACGCTGCGGGAAGCCAGCCAGACGCCGGAAGAGGTCTGACGGGTAGGCAATTATTAACGCGAAGCGGGCAATATTCGTCTAAGGTTTTCAGGTGATTGACAACAGCGGTCACGCTGTTTAGTGAAGACAGGAGACGAACTGATGATAAGACCTCGTACACTACGCCCCGCATTCTTGCCCCTTGCGTTAGGAGGCGCGCTGCTCGGCGTCGCGACTTGCGGTTATGCCGACGATAGCCCCGCAGCCCAGACAACCTCACCCGATATTTTGCTGGGCCCTCTGTTTAACGATGTGCAAAGCGCCAAACTGTTTCCCGATCAGAAAACCTTCGCGGATGCCGTCCCCAAAAGCGACCCGCTGATGATTCTGGCGGATTACCGGATGCAGCACACGCAATCCAGCTTTGACTTACGCCACTTTGTCGAGATGAACTTTACGCTCCCTGCGGAAGGGGAAAAATATGTTCCGCCTGCTGGACAAAGTTTACGTGAGCACATTGACGATCTCTGGCCCGTGCTGACGCGCACCACGGATAAAGCCAGCAACAAATGGGATTCCCTGCTGCCGTTACCCAAACCTTACGTTGTGCCCGGCGGACGTTTCCGCGAGGTCTACTACTGGGACAGCTATTTCACCATGCTGGGCCTGGCAGAGAGCGAACATTGGGACAAAATCAGCGACATGGTGGATAACTTTGCGTATGAGATTGATACCTTCGGCCACATTCCCAACGGCAACCGCAGCTATTACCTGAGCCGCTCCCAGCCGCCGTTTTTCTCAATGATGGTTGAACTGCTGGCGACCCACGACAGCGATGCGCTGAAGAAGTACCGCCCGCAGATGGAGAAAGAGTATGCCTACTGGATGGACGGCGTCGACGCCCTTCAGCCGGGGCAGGCTAACAAACGCGTGGTAAAACTGGACGACGGCGCTATCCTCAACCGCTACTGGGACGATCGCGACACCCCGCGCCCGGAGTCCTGGCTTGACGACGTGAATACCGCCAAAAGTAACCCTAACCGGCCTGCGACCGAGATCTACCGTGATTTGCGTTCCGCTGCGGCCTCGGGCTGGGACTTTAGCTCCCGCTGGATGGACGATCCGCAAAAGCTCGGCACCATCCGAACCACCAGCATTGTCCCCGTGGACCTGAACGCCCTGATGTTCAAGATGGAAAAACTGCTGGCGCGGGCAAGCCAGGAGAGTGGCGACGCCGCCAGCGCAAGCAAATACGAGGCGCTGGCGACGGCGCGTCAGAAAGCCATCGAGAGCCACCTGTGGAATGATAAAGAGGGCTGGTACGCGGATTACGATCTGAAAAGCAAGAAGGTACGCAATCAGCTCACGGCGGCAGCCCTGTTCCCGCTTTACGTGAAGGCGGCGGCGCAGGATCGGGCCGATAAAGTCGCCGCGGCAACTTCATCGCACCTGTTGAAGCCGGGCGGTATTGCGACCACCACCGTCAATAGCGGCCAGCAGTGGGATGCGCCAAACGGCTGGGCCCCGCTGCAGTGGGTGGCCGCTGAAGGGCTGCAGAATTACGGACAGGAGAAGGTCTCAATGGACGTGACCTGGCGCTTCCTGAAGAACGTTCAGCATACTTACGACCGCGAAAAGAAACTGGTCGAGAAGTATGACGTGTCGACAACCGGTACGGGCGGCGGCGGCGGTGAGTATCCGCTGCAGGACGGCTTCGGCTGGAGCAACGGCGTGACGCTGAAAATGCTGGATCGGGTCTGTCCGAAAGCAAAACCGTGCGACAGCGTGCCGGAGAATCAGCCTGCGGCGAATGATGAGGCTGCGCCGGTGAAAGCTGCTGCACAGTGAGGGTATTGCCGGGTGGCGGCTACGCCTTACCCGGCCTGCGCGTGCTGGCTCTAATCCTCACAAATGAATGCGAGTAGCGAACAATCCCCTCGCCCCTTTGGGGAGAGGGTTAGGGTGAGGGGAACATACGGCTGCGGTGGTCATTCCGTTCACTTTATGTTCCTTGCTACTCTTTAACGACATGACCGGTGAACGTGCCAGGGTGGCTCAATCGCCACCACCCTGGCGACCCGGGCTCCCGGCGGTAAA
>NZ_QFXN01000109.1:0-121580 GCF_003144775.1 Enterobacter sp. CGMCC 5087
GTCTTATTCCTTCCGGCTTATCGGGGACGGGCGGAGGTAACGTCCCTGTAAAGCCCGCCCTCTCGGCGCATCCCTGCGCCTCGCCCCGGCCTTCAGGAAACGCCTCAGCGATTTACAGCCGGACCATGGCGTCGCTGCGAATAAATCGTTTCACTTTAAAAACCAGAATCGCTTCTGGTTAAAAATTAACTGGAGATCCCCCAGCACCGGCAAAGGGAAACGATCGTCAGAAACTATAACTCGCCCCTAACTGATACGTCCTGTCACGCCCAATCCAGCAGTTGGTCGCGTCGTAGCAGGTCAGCGTCTCTTTGTTGGTGATATTCTGCGCGCTGGCTTTGAGCGTTAACCCTGCCAGCGAGGGCAGGATTTCGCCCATCCGGTACGAGGCCGCCAGATCGTACTGCGTAGTGCCGCCCAGTTTTCCCGCATCGTTTGCCGGAGAGATTTCCATCGGCCCGGTGTAGCGTGCGCCCGCTCCCAGCATCAGTCCTTTCAGCGGCGTGTTGTCAAAGGTGTAATCCCCCCAGAGGTTGAAGGCATTCTCCGGGACCTGCGTTGGACGTTTACCTTTGTACTTGTCATCTTGCGTATTGATCGCGTGGGTGTAGGCATAGTTAGCAATCAGCGTCAGGCTGTCCGTCGGGCGGCTAATGGCGGAGAGTTCTGCCCCTTTAGACTCCACTTCCCCGGTCTGACGATAGTTCAGGAAGCCCGGATCGGAGGTGACGACATTTTTCTGCCGGATGTTAAACACCGAGGCGGTAAAGGTGGTGGCGTAGTCGGCCAGCAGATATTTCACCCCGCCCTCCACCTGTTTGCTGGTGGTCGGCTTGACGTCTTTCGCCACGAGCGTACCCTGCGGTGACACCGGCGCAAAACCTTCTGAATAGCTGATAAACGGCGAAATCCCGTTATCGAAGGCGTAAAGCGCGCCCAGGCGTTTGGTGACGCGATCCTGCGATACCCAGGCTTTATCACCGTTTTGCAGGTAGTTGGTGGTAACGGAGCGGTAATCGTCGTAGCGCAGGCTGCCCAGCAGATTGAGGCCGCCAAACTCTACCTGATCCTGCAGGTAGTAACCGTTCTGCTGATAGCTCAGACGGTTTTTCTGGGCGGTATACAGCCCTAATGCGCTTTCGCTGATTTGCGAATAGTCAGGATTGCGCATATCCATGCCCGGCGTGGTCGACGCGTAACGGTAGTGGAAGTGGGAGTTCAGCTTCTGATAGTCAAACCCGGCCAGCAGATGGTGTTTCCAGTCGCCCAGCGCAACGGTTTTAGTCACCTGGTTGTCGATGTTGAAGCTCTTAAGGTCTTCATCGGTGGTGTAGGCAAAGCGGTTGAGCTGATAGACCTCGCTTCCCGTCCCTGTCGCATAGACGCTGCGCTGGTGGGTATCGACGTCGAAATAGCGCGCTTTCTGATTAAAGCCCCAGCCGCTGTCAAACTCATGTTCAAAGCTGTAGCCCAGCATCCACTGACGCTGCTTAAACCCGCTCCATTCGTCTCCTGCGTAATCACGCTTGCCCGCATATTTCGAGCGCAGGTAGGCGAGCGGCAGCGGGTTAGACGGCGTCAGGCTCGGGGTGTTTTGCGCCAGCGCGTCCAGGGTGAGGCGGGTTTTGCTGTCCGGCTGCCAGGTGACGGACGGAGCTACCAGGTAGTTTTCATACCGGGTGGTGTGCGGCTGATCGTCGTTTTCCGTGGCTTTGCCCAGCAGACGGTAGTTCCAGTCGCTGTCGGCAATTTGCCCGGTTGAATCGAGGTATCCCTCTTTCAGATTACGGTTTCCGGTGTTAACGCCGATTTCGGTTCGGGCTTCTCGCTGCGGTTTTTTACTTTGAATATTCACCAGCCCGCCCGGCGAACCGCCGCCGTAAAGGACCGATGAGGGGCCTTTCAGGATATCAACGCTGTCGATCAGCAGCGGATCGATGCGCGCTTTGGTATTGCCGGTGACGTTATAGGGCAGCTGCAGGCCGTTGTAGAACTCCTGGTCGACGGTAAAGCCACGAATTTTATATTCGCTCATGTAGGAGGTATTTCCCCGAACCTCGGTTGAGACGCCCGGGGCATAGCGCAGAATTTCATTCACCGAATTCGCATGGCGCTTTTCAATTTCCGGCGCAGAGAGGGTCGTGATGACCTGCGGCGTTTTACTTTCAGCAACGGCCGATTTTGTGGCGCTGTTCGTCCAGGCCGGCAGCGCGCTGCCCTGCTCTGAGCCGGTGACGACGATAGTGGATTCTTCGGCGAATGCCGGGACCTGCAATGCCACCGTGACGGCGCCTGCCAGGGCGCAAAGCGTAAAACGTGAGGTATTCATAATGTCGTCTTGTTGTTAGATGCAATACGGAACGACAATTATTATCATTTAGATTAACAAATCAATACTCAGGCAAAAAAACGGCCCTCCGCAGAGAGCCGTTCATGTCAATTTATGCTCGTCGCAGTAACCTGAATATGCCCAGCACCACAATGGCACCCACGACAGCGACCAGAAAACTGTGCAGGTCGAAACCACTTATGTTGCCTCCAAAACCAAACATCGTCGCCAGCCAGCCGCCCACAACCGCACCAACGACCCCGAGTACACAGGTCAAAATAAAGCCGCCACCATCGTTTCCCGGCATGATCAGTTTAGCGATAGCGCCAGCAATAAGACCAAAGATAATCCAGGCGATGATACCCATAGCGATGCCCTCTTGCAGGTTTAACGCGTGCGCAGAAAACCTTCTGCACAGCTAACTTAAGTATAGGTCATCGCAGGAAAACCATTTTCATCTCACCGACTTATCTTTGCGTAAACAGGCAAAAAAAACTCACCGGTTTGTATTAAGTTTCATCGCAGATTGCCGATAACGCTAAGACAGTCTGTCATCAATCAAGGAGCCATCCGGCGTGAGTCATTACAGTGAGCAGTTCCTCAAGCAAAATCCGCTGGCTGTATTAGGGGTATTACGCGACCTGCAAAAAGGTGAAGTGCCGCTGCGCATCAGCTGGTCGAATAATCAGTTCATCAGCAAGATCCTTGACGCCTCGCAGGAGCGGCTGGTGATTGATTTAGGCAGTCAGGAGTATGAAAACCGCGCGGCGCTAAAAGCGGAAAATATCGCGGTGATGGCCGAAACGCAGGGCGCCAAAGTGGAGTTTGTCCTGTCGCGGCTGGAACTGAGCGAATACCAGGGACTGCCGGCTTTTGTTACCCCGCTTCCGACCAATCTCTGGTTTGTTCAGCGTCGTGAATATTTCCGCATCAGCGCCCCGCTCCATCCCGCCTATTTTTGTAAGGCCAAAATGCCTGACAAAAAAGAGATCCGCTTCCGCCTCTTCGATTTGTCGCTGGGCGGCATGGGCGCGCTGATGGATACGCCGAAACCGGACGGGCTGGTAGAGGGCATGCGGTTTACGCAAATTGAACTGGATATGGGTGGCTGGGGTCGCTTTTATTTCGATGCGCAGCTGATTGCCATCAGCGACCGCACCGTCGTGGACAGCAAAAATGAAACCATCACCACGCCGCGTCTGAGCTTCCGTTTCCTGAACGTCGGGCCCGGCGCAGAGCGTGAGCTTCAGCGTATTATCTATTCCCTGGAGCGGGAGGCGCGGGAACGCGCAAATAAAGTTCTGTGAAGAAATCGGGCAGCGTGACCGCCGCCCGTCTGCGGCATTACATGGCATCCATCGCTTTCTGTACTTTCCAGATATAACGAGGCGCCTGTGGTGCCGGGTGATTTTTCGCCACATGCTCAAAGAATTCGTCTTTGTCCATGTCGTTAATCTCTTCTATCGCCTCTTTGCGGTCAGAGGAGAAGGTTCTGAGCAACGCGCCGGCACCGTTAACGTAAGACACCACCAGCGCGTACTGCATCACCTCCGGATCCTTAATCCCCTTCAGCACGCCATGCTCCATAATGCTCAGATAGGCCGTGCCCATTGAAATGTTGCGTTCCGGGTTTTTCAGCTCGCTGGTCGACGGCTGGCCGCTCCAGCCCATGTAGCGGTAAACCTCTCTCCCCGCCGTTGACGCTTTAAGCTGCATCAGCCCCACCGCGTTGGACTTGCTGACAAGCGTGGGATTACCGCCGGACTCCACCGCAATGATCGCCGTGATGAGACGCGGGCTGACGCCCCAGGCCTTCCCGGCTTGCTCACTGATCGGCATCCACTGCATGGCCCGTTTCACCGGCACTTCCGGGTTCCAGGGCGGGTTTTGATAATCATGTTTTGAACTACAGCCAGCGAGCAACACAATCAAAAAAGCAAACCATCTCAATTTCACGTCATCTATCCTTATAGCCGGTCATCGCGGTGCGCCGCCTCTTGAAGCAGGCAGCGTATAAGCGGCATGATATAGACAATTAGTTTCTCATTCAGCAAGGAATTGCCATGTCTCAGTTTCATCTCATCGCGCCGTCGGGCTACTGCATTAACCAGGACGCGGCGCAGCGGGGCGTTCAGCGTTTGCTGGAATCTGGCCATCAGGTAGAAAATCAGACGATTATTCCCCGCCGCCAGCAGCGTTTTGCCGGTACCGAAGCGCAGAGGCTGAATGATATCAATAGTCTGGTGAACCTGACGGGCGAAAACCGGATTGTGCTTGCAGTGCGCGGCGGATACGGTGCGAGCCGGCTGCTGGAGAGCATTGACTGGCAGGGGCTGGCGCTGCGCCAGCAGCAGGATCCGCTGCTGATCTGCGGCCACAGCGATTTCACCGTCATCCAGCTCGGGCTGCTGGCCCTGCATAACGTCATCACCTTCAGCGGTCCGATGCTGGCCGGCAACTTCGGCGCACCGGAGCTGGATGCGTTTACCGTGGAACATTTCTGGCGCGCGCTGCGCAATTCCACCTACAGCGTGGAGTGGCAAGGCAATGGACCGCACTGGGAATGTGAAGGCCAGCTCTGGGGCGGCAACCTGGCGATGCTGGTCTCGCTCATCGGCACCCCGTGGATGCCGCAAATCGAGGACGGCATTCTGGTGCTGGAAGATATCAATGAACATCCTTTCCGCGTCGAGCGTATGCTATTGCAGCTTTATCATGCCGGTATTCTTGAACGCCAGTCTGCGGTTGTGCTGGGCAGCTTCAGCGGCTCTGCTCCGAATGACTATGACGCGGGTTACTCCCTTGAGACCATGGTCGACTTCGTTCGCTCGCGGCTGGATATTCCGGTCATCACCGGTCTCGATTTCGGCCACGAGCAGCAAACCGTGACCCTGGCGCTGGGGGCGCACGCCACCCTGATCCACAATGATTCCGGCAGTCGGCTGACCATCAGCGGCCATCCTGTCATAAAGGCATAAAAAAGCCGTTATACCCCCTTAATAAAACGCTGTTGCCGTTGTTAATATGTTAGGGTTTTAGTAACAGCGTTAACATTGAGGTGGGAGTAAGAGAACATTGGATGCCGCAGCGATAATCAGCCTTTTCATTTTGGGTTCCGTCCTTGTAACCAGCAGTATTTTATTAAGTTCATTTTCATCGCGTCTCGGCATACCTATTCTTGTCATTTTCCTCGCCATCGGCATGCTGGCCGGCATTGATGGCATTGGCGGTATCCCATTCGATAACTACCCTTTCGCCTACATGGTGAGTAACCTCGCGCTGGCGGTGATCCTGCTGGACGGCGGGATGCGCACCCAGGCGAGCTCCTTCCGCGTGGCCTTAGGGCCTGCGCTGTCGCTCGCCACGGTCGGCGTGTTGATTACCTCTGGCCTCACCGGAATGATGGCCGCGTGGCTTTTCCATCTCAATATCATGGAAGGTTTGCTGATTGGCGCCATCGTGGGCTCAACCGATGCGGCAGCGGTGTTTTCCCTGCTCGGCGGAAAAGGGCTTAACGAACGCGTTGGCTCCACGCTTGAGATTGAATCCGGCAGTAACGATCCGATGGCGGTATTTCTCACCATTACGCTTATCGAGATGATTCAGCAGCATGAAAGCGGGCTGAGCTGGATGTTTGCGTTACATATCCTGCAGCAGTTCGGCCTGGGGATCGTCATCGGCCTTGCGGGGGGCTATCTGCTACAGCAGACGATCAACCGCATCTCGCTGCCCGCAGGGCTTTACCCCCTGCTGGCGCTGAGCGGTGGCATTCTCATTTTTGCCGTCACCACCGCAGTGGACGGCAGCGGTATTCTCGCGGTCTATCTCTGCGGGTTCCTGATGGGCAACCGCCCTATTCGCAACCGGCATGCCATTTTGCAGAACTTCGACGGTCTGGCGTGGCTGGCGCAAATCGGCATGTTTCTGGTGCTGGGCCTGCTGGTTACGCCATCGGACCTGCTGCCGATCGCCGTTCCGGCGCTGCTGCTGTCCGCGTGGATGATCTTCTTCGCCCGTCCGCTGTCGGTATTTGCAGGCCTGCTGCCGTTTCGCGGCTTCAACCTGCGCGAGCGGGTGTTTATCAGCTGGGTAGGCCTGCGCGGCGCGGTGCCGATTATCCTTGCGGTGTTCCCGATGATGGCCGGTCTGGATAACGCGCGGCTGTTCTTTAACGTGGCGTTCTTCGTGGTGCTGATTTCCCTGCTGTTCCAGGGAACCTCGCTCGGGTGGGCGGCGAAAAAAGCCAAAGTGGTGGTCCCGCCCGTGGGCTGGCCGGTCTCCCGCGTGGGGCTCGATATTCATCCGGAGAACCCGTGGGAACAGTTTGTCTATCAGCTAAGCGCCGACAAATGGTGCGTGGGAGCCTCGCTGCGCGATTTACACATGCCGACCGAAACGCGCATTGCCGCCCTGTTCCGCGATAATGTCCTGCTGCACCCTACCGGCAGCACCCGCCTGCGCGAGGGGGATATTCTCTGCGTGATTGGTCGCGAGCGTGACCTGCCCGCGCTGGGCAAGCTGTTCAGCCAGTCGCCTCCGGTGGCGCTGGACCAGCGCTTCTTCGGCGATTTTATTCTGGAAGCCAGCGCCAAATTTGCGGATGTCGCGCTGATTTACGGTCTGGATGAAGGTGCTGAAGACGGTGATAACCCGCAAACGCTGGGCGAAATCATCCAGCAGCGGCTTGGCGCTGCCCCGGTCGTGGGAGACCAGGTGGAGTTTGCCGGGATGATCTGGACCGTTGCCGAAAAAGAAGATAACGCGGTGCGGAAAGTCGGTTTGAGGCCGATGGAAGAGGAAGTGGAGTAGTTTTTTTGCCGGGTGGCGCTAAGGCTTACCCGGCGAAGATAGGTTACACTGTCACAACAGGCACTCTTGGTGCCAGCGCGCACATCAATTCGTACCCCACCGTGCCCGCCGCGGCAGCAACGTCATCAATCTTAACTTCGTTACCCCACAGCTCGACCGGTGAACCGATGCCCGCCTGCGGGCATGGCGTCAGGTCAACGGCCAGCATATCCATTGATACGGTGCCCACCGTTCCCGTGCGAACCCCATCGACCCAGACCGGCGTACCGGTGGGCGCGATGCGCGGGTAGCCGTCGGCATAGCCGCCCGCCACGATGCCAATCCGCTGCTCGCCTTTTGCCCGGTAGCGGCTACCGTAGCCCACCGTGTCCCCGGCCTTCAGCGTCTGCACGCCAATGATTTCACTGCGCAGGGTCATGACCGGCTTAAGGCCGCTGTTGGCGATATCCTGCCACTGACCAGAGGGAGACGCACCGTACAGAACGATCCCCGGACGCACCCAGTTATAGTGCGCCTCGGGATGCCACAGCGTGGCCGCCGAGTTCGACAGCGAGCGCGGGCAATCCAGCCCTTCTGCCGCCTGCTCAATGCGGACCATGGCATCGGCAATACCGTCGGGTTTTTCCGCGTCGGCAAAATGCGCCATCAGCGTCATTTCGCCCACGTTTTTCATGGCGCGCAGCTGCTGCCAGACCGTATGCACCCGCTCAGGCTGGAAGCCCAGGCGGTTCATGCCGCTGTTGACCTTGAGGTAGATATCCAGCGGAGCATGGAGCTTCGCATCCTGAATCGCCTTGATCTGCCAGTTGCTGTGCACGCTGGTGGTCAGCCGGTACTTGTCCAGCAGCGGCAGATCGTCCGCATGGAAGAAGCCTTCCAGCAGTAGAATCGGCCCTTTCCAGCCGCGCTCGCGCAGCAGAATGGCCTCTTCCAGATTCAGGAGCGCAAAGCCGTCGGTCGCGCTCAGCGCGCTCCAGATACGATCGATACCGTGGCCGTAGGCATTCGCTTTCACCACCGACCAGACGCGCGCGCCGGGGGCCGCCCGACGAACAATTTGCAGATTATCCTTAAGGGCCTGCAGGTTCAGCTGGGCCAGAACAGGACGGGACATGACAACTCCTTAGCTATGCGCGCCGTGCAGGTGCTGTGGACGCGAAGGCGTAAACCCCGATTGATAGCGCGCGGCGCTTAAATCGTCAAACGGAATTGCCGGCGTGCGTCCGGAAATCAGGTCGCTCAGCAGCTGACCCGATCCGCAGGCCATCGTCCAGCCGAGCGTGCCGTGTCCGGTATTGGTCCACAGGTTTTTGAACGGCGTGCGGCCCACGATCGGCGTGCCGTCCGGGGTCATCGGACGCAGGCCGGTCCAGAACGTCGCCTGCTCAACAAAACCGCCGCGCGGGAAGAGATCGCCCACGACCATCTCCAGCGTTTCACGACGCGGCTGCAGCAATTCGGTGTTGAAGCCGACAATTTCCGCCATGCCGCCTACACGAATACGGTTATCGAAGCGGGTAATGGCGATTTTGTAGGTTTCGTCCAGAATGGTCGACACCGGCGCGCCGCTCTCTTCTTTCACCGGAATGGTCAGCGAGTAGCCCTTCAGCGGATAAACCGGAATGTCGAGAATGCCTTTCAGCATGGCGGTGGAGTACGAACCAAACGCCATCACGTAGGCATCGGCTTTGATCACCTCGTCGCCGCACTTCACGCCGTAAATTTTTTCGCCTTCCGACAGCAGCTTGTCGACAGAGGTGTTGAAGCGGAACTTCACCCCCGCCTGCTCGCACATCTGCGCCAGACGTTGCGTAAAGAGCTGGCAGTCGCCGGTTTCGTCATTCGGCAGGCGCAGGCCGCCCGTCAGCTTATGCGCCACTTCCGCCAGCGCCGGTTCAACCTGGCCAAGCTGGCTGGCTTCCAGCAGTTGGTACGGTACGCCGGCATCTTCCAGCACGGCGATATCGCGGGTGGCATTTTCGTACTGTTGCTCGGTGCGGAACAGCTGCAGCGTCCCGCCCTGACGGCCTTCGTACTCAATCCCCGTCGACGCTCGCAGCGCTTTCAGACAGTCGCGGCTGTATTCCGCCAGACGCACCATGCGCCCTTTGTTCTCCATGTAGTGGCGGGTGTCGCAGTTGCGCAGCATCTGCCACATCCACTTCAGTTGGAACTGCGTGCCGTCAAGGCTGATGGCCAGCGGCGCATGGCGCTGGAACATCCATTTAATCGCTTTCAGCGGAACGCCCGGCGCGGCCCACGGCGCCGCATACCCCGGAGAGATTTGCCCGGCGTTCGCCGCGCTGGTTTCAAGCGCGGGACCGGATTCACGATCGATAACGGTTACGTCATGTCCCGCCTGACTTAAATACCAGGCGCTGGTTACCCCAACGACACCACTTCCCAGTATGACAACACGCATAGCCACTCCATTATGTGCAAAAGAACAATCTTCTAATTACAGATTGATAACCTAGTTGAAAATATTATTCAACATACGACTTTTTTATGGTGACTTACCTCACACACCCCCCAGCATCAGTGGATAGTGCTAATTTGGGATCTCCTGCTGCGCGTTATTTTTAACCAGCATAATATGCTGAGGCATACCGTTTTTTTGCCGTATCAAAAACGCGAAATCGCAAAGAAAAAATTTCTGCCCCAGCACGCTTTTTAACACGTTGATCTATGCTTGAAAGGAGGCTCTCCAGACAGAGAGAGCACCCACAACGAGGGCGCGCTAATGGCTACTATTGATTCCCTGAACAAGGACAACACACGTCTGAGCGATGGACCCGACTGGACCTTCGAGCTGCTGGATGTTTACCTCGCCGAAATCGACCGGGTCGCAAAGCTGTATCGTCTGGATACCTATCCCCATCAGATTGAAGTCATTACGTCCGAACAGATGATGGACGCCTACTCCAGCGTCGGGATGCCGATTAACTATCCGCACTGGTCGTTTGGTAAAAAATTTATTGAAACGGAACGGCTGTATAAGCACGGCCAGCAGGGGCTGGCGTATGAGATTGTGATTAACTCCAACCCGTGTATCGCCTATTTAATGGAAGAGAACACCATTACCATGCAGGCGCTGGTGATGGCGCATGCCTGCTACGGGCATAACTCATTTTTCAAGAATAACTACCTGTTCCGTAGCTGGACGGACGCCAGCTCCATCGTCGATTACCTGATCTTCGCCCGTAAATACATTACCGACTGCGAAGAGCGCTACGGCGTGGACGAAGTGGAAAAACTGCTCGACTCCTGCCACGCGCTGATGAACTACGGCGTGGATCGCTACAAACGTCCTCAGAAAATCTCCCTGCAGGAGGAGAAAGCCCGGCAGAAAAGCCGCGAAGAGTACCTGCAAAGCCAGGTGAACATGCTATGGCGTACCCTGCCGAAGCGTGAGGAGGAAAAAACGATCGCCGAGGCGCGTCGCTATCCTTCCGAGCCGCAGGAAAACCTGCTCTATTTTATGGAGAAAAACGCCCCGCTGCTGGAGCCGTGGCAGCGTGAGATCCTGCGCATCGTGCGCAAGGTGAGCCAGTATTTTTACCCGCAAAAGCAGACGCAGGTCATGAACGAAGGCTGGGCGACCTTCTGGCACTACACCATTCTTAACCATCTGTACGACGAGGGAAAAGTGACCGAGCGGTTCATGATGGAATTCCTCCACAGCCATACCAACGTGGTGTTCCAGCCGCCCTACAACAGCCCGTGGTACAGCGGGATTAACCCGTATGCGCTTGGCTTCGCCATGTTCCAGGATATTAAGCGCATCTGCCAGTCGCCGACGGAAGAAGACAAGTACTGGTTCCCGGATATTGCCGGTTCTGACTGGCTGGAAACGCTGCACTTTGCGATGCGCGACTTTAAGGATGAGAGCTTCATCAGCCAGTTTATGTCGCCGAAGATCATGCGTGATTTCCGCTTCTTCACCGTGCTGGACGATGACCGCAACAACTATCTGGAGATATCCGCTATCCATAACGAAGAGGGTTACCGTGAGATCCGCTCTCGCCTCTCTTCCCAGTACAACCTGAGCAATCTTGAGCCAAATATTCAGGTATGGAATGTCGATTTGCGCGGCGACCGCTCCCTGACGCTGCGCTATATTCCGCACAATCGCGCGCCGCTGGATAAAGGGCGTAAAGAGGTGCTGAAGCACGTGCATCGCCTGTGGGGCTTTGACGTGCAGCTGGAGCAGCAGAATGAAGACGGGAGCGTCGAGCTGCTGGAACGTTGCCCGGCGCGGTTGAATACGCTGTAGTGACGCTTTTGCCAGGTGGCGCTACGCTTACCGGGCGAAAAAAAAACCTCTCGTATGAGAGGTTTTTTCTTTTAGCGAGTCTGAATCGCTAAATCACCCGGCAGCGTTTTCTGCATACGGTGCCAGATTTCACCGGAATCGTGACCGTAGCGGCGCACCGTCTCATAAACCTGATCGTGCAGGCCTTCGGTACAGAGCTTGCTCAGCTTGTGGTAGAAGCCCAGCGCCAGGCTACGCGCTTCCGGATTGGCAAAGTAGTGGCGGCCAATGCGAGTATAAAGCCCTTTCATACCGTTGAGGATCAGGCCATACACCGGGTTGCCGGAGGCAAACGCCAGGCCGCGAAACACGTTGTAATCGAGGGTGGCAAAAGCATCGGCGTGATCTTCCACCTCGTTCGCTGTGGCCAGCACCGCAAGGGCGTCTTCCGGATGCTGACGGAAAGCGGTACGAATAAAGATCGTCGCGATGTTGGTGCGAACGGAGAGCAGATTATCAATGAGCTGCGGCACGCTTTCATGGTCGAGACGCGCCAGCGTTTCAAGAATGTTCAGCCCGGACGTTTCCCAGAAGTTGTTCACTTTCGTAGGCTTACCGTGCTGGATCGTCAACCAGCCATCGCGCGCCAGCCGCTGAAGCACTTCACGCAGCGTGGTGCGAGTGACGCCAATCAGTTCAGAGAGTTCGCGTTCAGCCGGAAGAATGGACCCCGCAGGGAAACGATTATTCCAGATGCTTTCAATGATGTACTCTTCCGCGAAACCCGCCGGGCTCTGCGCCTTAATGACCATAGTGAGATTTCCATTACACAGCTTTAGCAAATTGGACTCATCATACCAGAGGCACGCAGTAGCAGGTAGCGCGGCAAAGAGAGAAAAGAGGGATCGCCGTTTCATTTTTGTGAAATTTACAATGCAGCCTTACCCGCCTCCAGGCCGCGATTTTTGCGTATACTGATGTTTTGTCTTACTTGACGGGAAGGACGTCTGTTGTGGAAATTTCTTTTGG
Organism: Enterobacter sp. CGMCC 5087; assembly: GCF_003144775.1. Classification (NCBI taxonomy): domain Bacteria; kingdom Pseudomonadati; phylum Pseudomonadota; class Gammaproteobacteria; order Enterobacterales; family Enterobacteriaceae; genus Enterobacter; species Enterobacter sp. CGMCC 5087. Next base: position 12,423 of record NZ_QFXN01000109.1, read on the forward strand.
GCGCGCGCTATGGCGCAATTTTTTAGGCCAGTCTCCTGACTGGTATAAACTGATACTGTTGGTTTTCCTGGTCGTTAATCCCATCATTTTTAGCGTGAATCCCTTTATCGCCGGCTGGCTGCTGGTGGCGGAGTTTATCTTCACCCTGGCCATGGCGCTGAAATGTTATCCCCTGCTGCCGGGCGGATTGCTGGCGTTTGAAGCCGTCGTCATCGGTATGACCAGCGCCGGGCATGTCAAAGCAGAGCTGGCGTCTAATCTCGAAGTGCTTCTGCTGCTGATCTTTATGGTGGCGGGTATCTACTTTATGAAACAGCTGCTGCTGTTCATCTTCACGCGCCTGCTGCTCAGCATTCCGTCGAAAATGTTCCTCTCGCTGGCGTTTTGCCTTGCCGCCGCCTTCCTGTCAGCCTTCCTGGATGCGCTGACGGTCGTCGCGGTAGTGATCAGCGTCGCGGTTGGGTTTTACGGTATTTATCACCGCGTGGCCTCCTCTCGCCCAAATGAGGACCTGCAGGATGACAGCCACGTCGAGGCGCATAACCGTGACGTGCTGGAACAGTTCCGCGCGTTTCTGCGCAGCCTGATGATGCATGCAGGCGTGGGTACCGCCCTGGGCGGCGTGATGACCATGGTGGGCGAGCCGCAAAACCTGATCATTGCCAAAGCGGCGGGCTGGCACTTCGGTGATTTCTTCCTGAGAATGGCCCCGGTGAGCGTACCGGTGCTGATCTGCGGGCTGGCGACCTGTCTGCTGGTGGAGAAGTTTCGCCTCTTTGGGTACGGGGCGCAGCTCCCGGAGCCGGTACGTCAGGAACTGCATAAATTCGATGTGCAGAGCCGAAGCCAGCGGACGCGCCAGGAGACGCTACGACTGATTGCTCAGGGGATCATTGGCGTCTGGCTTATCGCGGCGCTGGCGTTCCATCTTGCCGAAGTGGGGCTGATTGGCCTGTCAGTCATTATTCTCGCCACCACCTTTACCGGCGTGACGGACGAACATGCCATCGGCAAGGCGTTTACCGAAGCCCTGCCGTTTACCGCCCTGCTGGCGGTGTTCTTTGCCGTCGTGGCGGTGATTATCGACCAGCACCTGTTCGCGCCGATTATTGCCTTTGTATTACAGGCGTCACCGGATGCTCAGCTCTCGCTGTTTTACCTGTTTAACGGCCTGCTCTCGTCGATCTCAGATAACGTCTTTGTCGGGACGGTCTACATCAACGAGGCCAAAGCGGCCATGGAGCAAGGCGTTATCAGCGCCGGACAGTTTGAGCTGCTGGCCGTGGCGATCAACACCGGTACCAACCTGCCGTCGGTAGCGACGCCAAATGGCCAGGCCGCCTTCCTGTTCCTGCTGACCTCCGCCCTCGCGCCGCTCATACGTCTTTCTTATGGCAGGATGGTGTGGATGGCGCTGCCCTATACGCTGGTGCTCACGATCGTCGGATTGCTTTGCGTCAAAATTACCCTCATTCCCTGTACGCAATGGCTGGTACAAGCGGGTATACTTGCGGCGCAGTAAACTATGCATCTCGGGCAGTTCGCTGCCCGTTTGCCTTTTCGCACGATAAACATCCAATTACGTTTTATTTCGCCAGGTACAGGTGGCGCGAAAAACGAATTCGTTTACACTGCGCTTTCTAAGCATGTTCCAGGGAAATGATTATGTTGAGATTTTTAAACCAGTGCTCCCGCGGTCGCGGAGCGTGGTTGTTAATGGCCCTGACCGCCTTTGCGCTGGAAATGGTCGCGCTGTGGTTCCAGCACGTAATGGGTCTTAAACCTTGCGTGCTGTGTATTTACGAACGCTGCGCGCTGTTCGGCATTATGGGCGCAGGTCTGGTGGGTGCAATTGCCCCTAAATCGCCGCTTCGCTATGCCGCTATTGCCATCTGGATTTACAGTGCCTGGAAAGGGATTGAACTCTCCTGGCAGCACACCATGATGCAACTGCATCCGTCACCGTTTATGACCTGTGATTTTGCCGCCCGCTTCCCGAGCTGGCTGCCGCTGGACAAATGGCTGCCGCAGGTGTTTGTTGCATCCGGTGACTGCTCCGTTCGTCAGTGGGAATTCCTGACGCTGGAGATGCCGCAGTGGCTGGTGGGCATTTTTGCGGCCTACTTCGTCGTGGCGCTGCTGGTGCTGATCGCTCAGCCGTTCAAACCGAAGAAACGCGATCTGTTCGGAAGGTAAAAGCAAAACGGCAACCTCGGTTGCCGTTTTTAGTGCTTGCGCCCTCTCCCGTGGAAGAGAGTTGGGGTGAGGGCGTCAGGCCGCACAAGCACAAAAAAACCCGCCTCGGCGGGTTTTTTAATCTCAACGGGTCGGGTGGTTCATTATGTGATCTTCCCAGTCACGCACCTCGGACTCTTTCACCGCAATGTGGCGCACAGAAATACGTTCACCGTGCATCGCCGCTTTTGAACCGGTTAACAGCGGATGCCAGTCAGGCAGACCTTTCCCTTCCGCCAGCAGGCGATACGCGCAGGTATGCGGCAGCCATTCAAACGTCGGCAGATTATCCCGGGTTAACTTGATGCAGTCAGGCTCAAATTCAAACCGGCGCTCATAGTTGCGGCACTGGCAGGTTTTAATGTTTAACTGCTTGCAGGCAACGTTGGTGAAGTAGATTTCGTCCGTATCTTCATCCATCAGCTTGTGCAGGCAGCACTGCCCGCAGCCGTCGCACAATGATTCCCATTCCGCGTCAGTCATGTCGTCGAGAGTTTTGCTTTGCCAGAAAGGGATGTCGTTCATCAGGATGTCCACACGTCAAAAGAAAGCGCACCTTATAACGAGTCTGGCACGTTGTTGCAAGTTTTGCCGCCCTCTTCAGGCGGCAAGATGGGGTTACAGCACGCGGGTTTTCAGCGACAGGCCGTTGAAACCGACCTCAAGCTCGTCACCGCTGAGTAGCGGGCCAACGCCTTCTGGGGTTCCGGTCAGGATCACATCGCCTGGTTTAAGGGTAAAGAAGCGGCTCATGTAAGCGATCAGCGGCACGATCTTATGGATCATGTCTGCCGTGGTGCCCTGCTGGCGGATCTCGCCGTTAACCTTGAGGCTGAGCGGCGTGTCCTGGGGATCGCCGGTAAATTCGCTCACCGGCACAAACGCCGAAATCGGGCAGGAATTATCAAACCCTTTGGCTTTTTCCCACGGCTGTCCTGCTTTCTTCATTTTGCCCTGCACGTCACGCAGGGTCAGATCCAGCGCCACGCCGTATCCGGCAATCGCTTTTTTAACATGTTCTTCTGAGGCCTGGCGCAGCGTCGCGCCGATCAGCACGGCAAGTTCAACTTCGTGATGCACCGAACCCAGCCCCTGGGGCAGCGCCAGCGGCTGGCGGATATCGCAAAGCGCCGTTTCAGGCTTAATAAACAGGACCGGCTCTTCTGGCGTCGCGCTGCCCATCTCCTGAATATGTTTTGCATAGTTGCTGCCTACGCAAACCACTTTGCTGACGGGATAATCCAGTAATGCACCTTGCCAGTTATGATGTTGATACATGGTCGACCCCTAAACGGTTGATGTGTTGTGCCCAAAAGCAGTTGAGACTATTTTTTGCCGTTCGCCTCAAGATGCTGTTTTAATAAATTCTCGGGTGGCGGTGGAAGCTGTAAATAATAGCCTTGCTCGGCTAAGGCCGTTTTCACTTTATCCAGATCGGCATTAATCAGTTTCTTACGACCATCAAGCGGCAGCAGCATCGCCATCTGCGGTCGGCCAAAGTTCTTCATTAATTCTTCAGGCACGCGTGAAAAATCGTCTTTCTTTTCGACATAAAGATAGGTCTGGTCACGGCTTGTACTTCTGTAGATCACACAAAACATGTTTTTACTCTGAATTAATGGGTGGTTGCTTGCCTCAATATACTCCTGACTATAACATGCCTGATACTCTTCGGAATATCGCAGCGAGTGGTTGCGGTTAATAGCAAATTGAGTAAGGCCAGGATGTCAAACACGCCCATCGAGCTTAAAGGCAGTAGCTTCACCTTATCAGTGGTACATTTGCATGATGCAAAACCCGAGGTTATTCGTCAGGCGTTAGAAGACAAAATCGCCCAGGCTCCCGCCTTTCTGAAGCACGCCCCTGTTGTTATCAACGTCAGCGGTCTTGAGGCTCCGGTTAACTGGAAGCTTCTCCAGCAGGCCGTCTCCTCGACCGGACTGCGTATCGTGGGCATCAGCGGCTGCAAAGATACTGAGCTGAAAGCGGAAATTGAGCGTGCGGGGCTGCCCCTTCTGAATGAGGGCAAAGAAAAAGCCTCGCGTGCGGCACCCGTTGCCGTGCAAACACCCCCTCCTGCGGTGCAAAACGTTACTACCGTCACAAAAACGCGAATGATTGATGTGCCGGTTCGTTCCGGTCAGCGCATTTATGCACCAAACTGTGATCTGATTGTTACAAGCCACGTCAGTGCTGGCGCTGAGCTGATTGCAGATGGCAATATTCACGTATACGGTATGATGCGTGGACGTGCGCTCGCAGGTGCAAGTGGCGATCGAGATGCGCAAATATTTTGTACTCACCTGACGGCGGAACTGGTGTCCATCGCAGGTGAATATTGGCTGAGCGACAAGATCCCAGCCGAATTTTATGGCAAAGCGGCTCGCCTGCTTCTGGCAGACGACGCGTTGACCGTTCAACCGTTGAATTGATCCCTTTTTAACAAGGAATTTCTATGGCACGCATTATTGTTGTTACTTCGGGTAAAGGAGGCGTTGGCAAGACCACCTCCAGCGCGGCCATCGCTACTGGTTTGGCCCAGAAGGGAAAGAAAACCATCGTTATCGATTTCGATATCGGTCTGCGTAACCTCGACCTCATCATGGGATGTGAGCGTCGCGTCGTGTATGACTTCGTGAACGTCATTCAGGGCGATGCCACGCTGAACCAGGCGATGATCAAAGACAAGCGCACCGAGAACCTCTACATTCTCCCGGCTTCTCAGACGCGTGACAAAGACGCCCTGACCCGTGAGGGCGTGGAAAAGGTGCTCGACGATCTGAAAAAAATGGATTTCGACTTCATTGTCTGCGACTCCCCTGCGGGCATCGAAACCGGTGCCCTGATGGCGCTCTACTTCGCTGATGAAGCGATCATCACCACCAACCCTGAAGTTTCATCCGTGCGTGACTCAGACCGCATTCTGGGCATCCTCGCCTCAAAATCCCGTCGTGCGGAAAATGGCGAAGATCCGATTAAAGAACACCTGCTGCTCACCCGCTACAATCCGGGCCGCGTGAACAAAGGTGACATGCTGAGCATGGAAGACGTGCTGGAGATCCTGCGCATTAAGCTGGTGGGCGTTATCCCGGAAGATCAGTCCGTGTTACGCGCCTCTAACCAGGGCGAGCCAGTGATCCTTGATACAATGGCAGATGCAGGTAAAGCTTACGCCGATACCGTTGACCGTCTGCTGGGAGAAGAACGTCCTTTCCGCTTCATTGAAGAAGAGAAGAAAGGTTTCCTCAAACGCCTGTTCGGAGGATAAGTTATGGCATTACTGGACTTTTTTCTCTCGCGGAAAAAGAACACCGCCAACATCGCAAAAGAACGTCTGCAAATTATCGTTGCGGAGCGTCGTCGTAGCGACGCCGAGCCTCACTACCTGCCGCAGCTGCGCAAGGACATCCTGGAAGTGATCTGCAAGTACGTGCAGATTGACCCGGAGATGGTCACGGTGCAGCTGGAACAAAAAGACGGGGATATTTCGATTCTGGAGCTGAACGTTACGCTCCCGGAAGCGGAAGAGTCGCGTCCGTAGGTTTGTGTTTTCGTCGCCCCGGTAAGCGCAGCGCCACCGGGGAAATATGCCGGGTATATCGCCCGGCATATTTTTTATCGCGGGTAACCTTCCAGCAGCGTATTCAGGCGATCGGCCATCAATTCCCCGCGCCAGCCCGCCATCATCTCCGGCACGCCATTCTGCGGCTTCAGCTTCCAGTGCCAGTTCAGCAGTTGGTTAATCTGACGACGTGAGGCGAGCAGTTCCGCACTCAGCTTGCTTTCCGTTGCAACTGCCTGCACCAGCGCTTTGATATCCTTAAACGCTTTGCGATAGCCCGGCATGTCCATCAGGTTCAGCAGCGGTTCCGGCAGCCCATCTTCCGGCAGCTCCTGCGCTTTGGCGACCAGCGCCAGCAGGGTTTTACCGTGGAAGCGGATCTCGCTGCCCGAAAGGCCAATGCTGTCCAGCTCGCCCAGGCTGCCCGGCATATAGCGCGCGACTGCCCAGAGATGCTCTTCGCGAACCACAAAGTTAACGGCCAGATCGCGCTCGCGCGCTTTACGCAAGCGCCAGTCTGCCAGCAGCTGCAGGCATGCCAGCTGACGCGTGCGCAGCTGCCAGGCGTTGCTGATATCGCGCCAGGCCTCTTTCGGGTCAACCACTTCCTGACGACGCTGCTGGGTCATACGGCACTCGTCCAGCGCAGCAGCGAGCCAGCCGGAGGCTTCTGCCTCTTTCATCAGCTGTCCGGCAATCGGCAGTAGGTAAAACACGTCTGCCGCCGCATATTCAAGCTGACGCTCGGTAAGCGGGCGCGCCAGCCAGTCGGTACGGGATTCACTTTTATCCAGCGTCAGGCCCGTATACTCCTCCACCATGGCAGCAAAGCCCCATGAGAGCGGACGATTGCTGAATGCCGCGAGGATCTGCGTGTCAATCAGCGGCTGGGGCATGATGCCAAAGGTGTTCAGAAAGACTTCCAGATCTTCACTGCCTGCGTGCAGGTATTTCGTCACGGCGGTATTGAGCAGCAGGTCACGCATCGGCGTCCAGTCGGTAATGCCGAGAGGGTCAATCAGCGAGACGTGTTTACCGTCGTACATCTGAATCAAACCCAGCTGCGGATAATAGGTCCGGGTACGGACAAACTCGGTATCCAGGGCAATGGCAGGAAAGTCGCGCGTCACTTCGCACAGCGAAGCCAGCTCGTCGTTGGTCGTGATCATCTGGTAATTCAAAACGGGTTCTCTTTTGTTTGCGCCCATAAAAAACGCCGGCTTAACCGGCGTCTGGGCGATTAGCGTGAAGCTCAGGCCTTATTGTCTACTTTGCCACGGGCTTCGTCACGTAATTCTCGTCGTAATATCTTCCCGACGTTGGATTTTGGCAGCTCGTCGCGGAATTCCACCAGCTTCGGCACCTTGTAGCCCGTCAGCTGACGACGGCAAAACGTTACCAGCGCTTCCTCGGTGAGTGAAGGATCTTTCTTGACCACAAATATCTTCACCGCTTCACCGCTACTGCCGGAAGGGACGCCGACAGCCGCCACTTCAAGTACGCCGCTGTGCTGCATAACCACGTCTTCGATCTCATTCGGATAGACGTTGAAGCCGGAGACCAGGATCATGTCTTTCTTGCGATCGACGATGCGCAGGAAGCCCTCGTCATCCATTACCGCAATATCACCGGTGTGCAGCCAGCCGTCTTTGATGATTTCGTCGGTCGCATCGGGACGCTGCCAGTAACCCAGCATCACCTGCGGACCTCTGACGCAAAGCTCACCCGGCTCGCCCGGCGCGACTTCGTTATCGTTATCATCGACCAGTTTGGCCTCTGTCGAAGGAACCGGCAGACCAATGCTTCCACTGTGATAGTCGATATCGTGTGGGTTCACGCTGACCAGCGGAGCACATTCCGTCAGCCCATAGCCTTCCAGCAAATACTGGCCGGTGAGCTTCACCCAGCGCTCGGCGACCGCCTGCTGAACCGGCATGCCGCCGCCCGCAGAGAGATGCAGCGTGGAGAAATCCAGCTGCTGGAACTCTTTGTTATTAAGCAGCGCGTTAAACAGAGTGTTCACCCCCGTCATGGCGGTGAATGGGTATTTCGCCAGCTCTTTCACCAGGCCCGGGATATCGCGCGGGTTGGTGATGAGGATGTTCTGACCACCCAGTTCAATAAACAGCAGGCAGTTCATGGTCAGCGCAAAGATGTGATACAGCGGAAGCGCGGTGATCACCACCTCTTTGCCCGGATGCAGCAGCGGCCCGTAGGTAGCGTTCACCTGTTCAAGGTTTGCCAGCATATTGCGGTGGGTAAGCATGGCCCCTTTGGCGACGCCAGTGGTCCCGCCCGTGTATTGCAGAAACGCAAGATCTTCCGCCACCACTTCGGGTTTCACATACTGCATACGGTAGCCCGCATGCAGCGCGCGGCGGAAGGAGATGGCGTCCGGCAGGTGGTATTTTGGCACCAGGCGCTTGACGTATTTGACGACAAAGTTAACCAGCGTGCCTTTGGCGGTAGAGAGCTGATCCCCCATGCGCGTCAGGATGACGTGTTTAACCTGGGTTTTGTCGACCACTTTTTCCAGGGTATGGGCGAAGTTGGACACAATGACAATCGCGGCAGCGCCGCTGTCGTTCAGCTGATGCTCCAGCTCGCGCGGGGTGTACAGCGGGTTGACGTTGACGACAATCATCCTGGCTCGCAGGATACCGAACAGCGCCACCGGGTATTGCAGCAGGTTCGGCATCATCAGCGCGACGCGGTCCCCTTTTTGCAGCCCCAGCCCTTCCTGCAGATACGCCGCAAACGCGCGGCTACGCTCCTCAAGCTTACGGAACGTCATGACCTCGCCCATATTCACGAATGCGGGCTGGTCCGCGTAGCGCCTTACCGAGTGTTCAAATAATTCCACCAGGGATTGATAACGGTCAGGATTGATCTCAGCAGGAACATCTGCGGGATAACGTTTAAGCCAAACCTTCTTCAATGCATCACCTCTGAAATGAGTGTTCGTCGTCATCACAACCCCGATAATAAACAGTTTGTTAACATTATATTAACTCAGCGTACCAGTTTATTAATTGTTCAGATTTAAGGTTGCGAAGCGCGTCACTCTTTTTTTTCGTTTTATCCGTAAAAAAACAGAGACAGCGGCTGAGCCGCTGTCTCTTTTCTAACAATAACAGTAAGTTACTCAGTAACGATCGTCTGAACCTGTGCAGGGCCCGGGTTATACCAGCCCCAGCCCGGGTAGCCGTAACGATAAGGATGTGGACCCCACATCCACGGATCCATCGGCTGTGGCGGCATGATCACCTGCTGTGCCAGCCGCCAGCGTTTATACCCGTTGACCTGCATGGTCATAAATTTATACGGCGTGCTGCCGATTTTGCCCTGCACGGCGCCGGTAATCGGCCCGACGACGGTCACCAGCTGTCCGCGAAAATCGACCGGATCGAGGAAACCGCTGACGTCCGCATAGATACGCCCGCGAGAGGCCTCACCCAGAACCGGCCGCGCGCCGCTGTCCAGCGGAACGGTCGCGATCTCCAGACGGGTTTTCCCCTGCTGGTTTTGTACGTCGATGACCTTACCGCCAAAGCGCGCTTCCTGGCCGACGTAAAGCTCAGGCGCATTCATCACTCGCACCAGATCCTGCTGTGGCGTCGGGCTGCTGCCCTTAATCGCATCAGGAACGGAAACGCATCCGCTCAGTGCTATGGCTACTGCGCCTGCCATAATAAGGCGTACTACTTTAGTCTGAACCGCCATGATGCGACTCCTTTTTCTCAGTTCCTGTTACTGAGATTCACTCGCGGCCCGGAAGTTTCTTCCACGCGACGGTGTTTCGCAAATAAACCGGCTCCGCCTGTTCAACGGCCACGGTTTTTCCTGCTGCGAGCAGCCGGGAGGCAATCGGAAGCATATCTTCCGCAGCCGGCAGCAGCATGTTGCCGTCCACCAGCGTCAAACCGGTGTCGTTTGCCATGTCTGGCCACGCCGGCCAGCCGGTGCCGACGGTTGCCCACTCACCGGAGAGCTGCTTCAGTCGTTCAGTGACCGCTTCCGGCTTAAGCACGGCTTCCGTCTCTTCACCGTGCCACACGCCCTGCTCATCGCGGGTGTATTCAGCCCAGTAAACTTCGCCCATGCGGGCATCTATTGCGGCCAGGACGCGCGTTGCCCCGGTCATGCGCCATGCGCCCTGCGCCATGGTGGCGAGGGTTGAGACGCCGATCATCGGCAGTTCGGCGCCGAGCGCCAGCCCCTGCGCAATGCCGATCCCGATACGTACGCCCGTAAAGCTGCCGGGGCCACGGCCAAAGGCCAGCACATCGAGGTCGGTTAAGGAGGTGTTGCCCTGGGTTAAAATGGCTTTTACCAGGGGCAGAATGCGTTGGGTGTGTTCCCGTGGGCACTCTTCGAAATGAGCAGAAACAGCACCTTCGTTCAACAGAGCGACAGAGCAAGCCTCTGTCGCGGTATCAATAGCCAGAATTCGCATCAGTCGTCGCGCTCTCGCAAGGGTCAGTCACAAAATGGCGCGCATCTTAGCACACTCCGGGGTAAATTACTCCGCCGTTGGGTTTGCCAGGAAGCGCACCGCGCGTTTTATGTCCCGCGTCCGCGGCGCGGGCGGCAGGCTTGCAAGGAAGGTCGCCCCGTAAGGGCGCATCACCAGCCGGTTATCGCAAATGACCAGCACTCCGCGATCGGTGACGTCGCGGATCAATCGCCCCACCCCCTGCTTGAGGGTTATCACCGCGTCCGGCAGCTGTACCTCATCGAAAGGATCGCCCCCGCGCAAACGGCAGTCTTCCATGCGCGCCTTCAGCAGCGGATCGTCCGGGGAGGTAAACGGCAGCTTATCAATGATCACCAGCGAGAGCGTATCGCCGCGCACGTCCACCCCTTCCCAGAAGCTGCTGGTAGCTACCAGCAGGGCATTTCCGGCGCTGACAAACTGCTGTAACAGCTGGCCTTTGCTGGTTTCCCCCTGCAGCAGCACCGGTAAGGTCATGGTGGCGCGGAACTGCTCGGCGAGGTCACGCATCATGGCGTGAGAGGTGCAGAGCATAAAGCAGCGGCCGTTGTTGGCCTCGATCATCGGTTTTAACATCGCGGCCAGGTGGCGCGCCGCGCCCGGCTGGTTCGGCAGCGGCAGATTACGGGGAACGCAGAGCAGCGCCTGTTTTTCGTAATCGAACGGGCTCGGCAGGAGCAGGGATTCCGCCTCCTCAATACCAAGACGTTCCGTGAAGTGATGCAGATCGTCATTCACCGACAGGGTTGCCGAGGTGAAGATCCAGCTTCCCGGTTTTTGCGCCATCACCTCTTTAAATTTATCCGCCACCGTCAGCGGCGTGAGCGCCAGCGTGAAGTGCCGCGAGGTGCACTCATACCAGTAGCTGAACCCCGGCTGGTTAATCTCTTTCAGCCGTTTGAGCCGCCCGCGATACAGCGTGGCGCGTTCGAAGGCCGCGTCCAGCAGCGCGGAACGGCCGAGAGACAGTTTTGCCACGTCGTAGCAGAGTTCGAGGGCATCATCGAGCAGCAGCAGCGCGCGCTGGATGTTTTTGTCCGCCAGCAGCTCACGCAGGTTACCGCGATAGCCCGGCTCGCCGAGCTGCAAGCGGAAATCCTGCGCGCTTTGGGCCAGACGGTCGGCGCACTTCTGCAGCTGCTGGGTATCTTTGAGTTCGGTCCGGTAAGCGATGGTGAAATCTTTCGCCAGATCCTGCAGCTGGCGGCTGGAAAGCGACTGGCCGAAGTACTGGCTGGCGATGTCCGGAAGCTGGTGGGCTTCATCGAAGATCATCACGTCCGCCTCCGGGATCAGCTCGCCAAAACCGCTGTCCTTGACGACCATATCCGCGAGGAACAGATGGTGGTTCACCACCACCACATCCGCGTCCATCGCCGTTTTGCGCGCTTTCACCACAAAGCAGTCTTTATACAGCGGGCAGTCGCTGCCGAGGCAGTTGTCGTTGGTGCTGGTCACCAGCGGCCAGGCAGGCGAGTCTTCCGGCACGCTCGCGCAGGTGCTGATATCACCCTCTTCGGTCTGGTTCGCCCAGGCGCGAAGGATAATAACGTCGCTGAGGGTTTGCACCGGCAGGTCGCCGCCCGCCAGCGCCTGCTGCTCAAGACGTTCCAGGCAGAGATAGTTAGAGCGCCCCTTCAGCAGGGCCAGACGCCCCTTGTATTTCAGCGCTTTCGCCACCGTGGGCAAATCGCGGCTGTAGAGCTGATCCTGCAGCGCCTTCGATCCGGTGGAAATAATCACCTTCTTCTTCGCGCGCAGCGCCGGAGCAAGGTAAGCATACGTTTTACCCGTGCCGGTTCCGGCTTCGACCACCAGCGGCTGAGCCTTATCGATGGCGCGTGCAACGGCGTGCGCCATCTGGCGCTGAGGCTCACGGGGCTTGAAGCCGGGAATAGCCTGCGCTAATTGACCTTCAGGGGAAAAATCGTCTGCCACGGTGCTCTCTCACTGTATTTTTGCACAGGGATTATGTCAGCCCATCCTCTCCTGTGCCACCCCAAATAGTGACGACACGAGAACAATATGGCAGTCTTGCCGCCTGACGACGAAAAATAACGAGGAAACGTTTATGACAATTGTGCGCATTGATGCCGAAGCCCGCTGGTCTGATGTGGTGATCCATAACCAGACGCTCTACTACACCGGCGTACCGGCTAACCTGGACGCGGATGCGTTCGAGCAGACGTCTAACACCCTGGCGCAGATTGACGCGGTGCTTGAAAAACAGGGCAGCGACAAATCCCGCATTCTGGATGCGACGATTTTCCTGGCAAACAAAGAGGATTTCGCGGCGATGAACAAAGCCTGGGATGCATGGGTAGTGGCGGGTCACGCGCCTGTACGCTGTACCGTACAGGCCACGCTGATGAAGCCGGAATATAAGGTAGAGATTAAGATTATCGCGGCGGTGTAGGCCCGATTACTCTTCTGGATCTTCATCTTCATCTTCGAAACGCGCCACAATCCGCTCGCCGGAATGACTGGCGCGAATCTCCTCTGCGACAACGGAAATCGCCTGTCCGCTGCTCATCCCCTGGGACATCAGTTCCTGAATTCGCTCAACCGCTTTCTGCTGCTGTTCATGGCTCAGAGAAGGTAAACCTGCAAACATCGTCAACTCCTGCTAAATTATTCGCGCTAATTATTTCACGCTGCCCGGTAGTATGCCACACATGAACATGCGCTTCCCCACTGTTATTACCTTGCCCTGGCGTTCAGACGCCGCTGAATTTTGGTTTGCCCGCCTGAGCCATCTTACGTTTGCGATGCTGCTGCATTCCGGCCATGCGGACCATCCCTATAGCCGCTTCGACATTCTGGTGGCCGATCCGCTAAAGACGCTGACAACCGATGACCTGTCGTTAACGGACGATCCCCTGATGCAGCTGCAGCAGGCCATTAACGCGCTGGGCTTATCTGCCGCGCCGAACCCGGATCTCCCTTTTCAGGGGGGCGCGCTGGGCCTGTTTGGTTACGATCTGGGTCGCCGTTTCGAAACGCTGCCGGAGCATGCGCAGGCTGATATTTCCCTGCCAGACATGGCCGTGGGGCTGTATGACTGGGCGTTAATTGTCGATCATCAAAAAAAAACGGTTTCCCTGCTGAGCCATCATGACGTGCAGGCGCGTCTGGCGTGGCTTGAGGCGCAACAGCCTGCACCGGCACAGACGTTTACGTTGACCTCAGGCTGGCGCTCAAATATGAGCGCAGCGGAGTACGCCGAAAAATTCGCGCGCGTTCAGGCATATCTGCAAAGCGGTGACTGCTATCAGGTTAACCTCGCCCAGCGCTTCCAGGCGACATACCGGGGAGATGAGTGGCAGGCGTTTACCCGTCTTAACGCCAGCAACAAGGCGCCGTTTAGCGCGTTTGTCCGTCTGGAACGGGGGGCCATACTCAGCCTGTCACCCGAGCGCTTTATCCATCTGGCCGAGGGCACGATTCAAACCCGTCCAATTAAAGGCACTCTGCCGCGTCTTGCCGATCCCGACGCCGATCGCCAGCAGGCGGAAAAGCTCGCCGCCTCTCCGAAAGACCGCGCCGAGAACCTGATGATTGTCGATCTGATGCGTAACGACATTGGCCGCGTCGCCGAACCGGGCAGCGTGCGCGTGCCGGAACTGTTTGTCGTCGAGCCTTTCCCGGCGGTGCATCACCTGGTCAGTACCATTACCGCGCGTCTACCCGCCTCTCGCACCGCCTGCGATCTGCTCCGTGCCGCGTTTCCGGGCGGCTCCATCACCGGCGCGCCTAAAATTCGCGCCATGGAAATCATCGATGAACTGGAGCCGCACCGCCGCAATGCCTGGTGCGGCAGCATCGGCTATATCAGCCTGTGCGGCACCATGGATACCAGCATTACCATTCGCACGCTGACGGCCTGCGACGGAAACCTTTACTGCTCGGCCGGGGGCGGCATTGTTGCCGATAGCCAGGTCGATGCGGAATATCAGGAAACCTTTGATAAAGTTAACCGTATCCTGAAACAACTGGAGTAATCACGGGTGGAAAAAGAGAACCTGACGCTGGACAATTTTTTATCTCGCTTTCAGCTATTACGGCCGCAGGTCAACCGCGAAGCGCTGAACCAGCGTCAGGCGGCCGTGCTGATCCCGGTCGTGCGTCGCGCGCAGCCGGGCCTGCTGCTCACCCAGCGTTCTCCCCATTTACGTAAGCACGCGGGTCAGGTCGCCTTTCCGGGTGGCGCAGTGGACAGCTCCGACGCCTCGCTGATTGCCGCCGCGCTGCGGGAAGCGCAGGAAGAGGTTGCCATTCCGCCGGAGGCCGTTGAGGTCATTGGCGTGCTGCCGCCCGTCGACAGCGTCACCGGTTTTCAGGTCACGCCGGTGGTGGGCATTATCCCGCCCGGCCTGCAGTATCACGCCAGCGTCGATGAAGTGTCCGCGGTGTTTGAAATGCCGCTCGAAGAGGCGCTCCGGCTCAGCCGTTATCATCCGCTCGATATCCATCGTCGCGGGCATGACCATCGGGTCTGGTTGTCCTGGTATCAGCATTATTTTGTCTGGGGCATGACGGCGGGCATCATTCGCGAACTGGCGCTGCAAATCGGCCTGAAACCTTGACTATACTTTACATTCCACCCTTTTTCGCAGGTTTGCGATCCGCGTCGCGCTATTAGCAAAACCCATCGTTAACCATTAGTTTAATTCATGTGAATAGTTAAGCCGAGGTCGGTGTTCCCTCTTACACTATGCGCAGTTATAACATCGTTACTGGAACCCCGGTAACCCTGTCAGGAGTGTGAAAGTGATTAGTATATTCGACATGTTCAAAGTGGGAATTGGCCCTTCGTCTTCCCATACTGTTGGCCCGATGAAGGCCGGTAAACAGTTCGTCGATGATCTGGTCGAAAAAGGATTACTGGAAAGCGTTACCCGTGTCGCCGTGGATGTTTACGGCTCGCTGTCATTAACGGGTAAAGGCCACCACACCGATATCGCCATTATTATGGGTCTGGCGGGCAATATGCCGGATACCGTAGATATTGATGCCATCCCGGCATTCATCCGCGACGTGGAAACACGCGGCCGCCTGCTGCTGGCAAACGGTCAGCAGGAAGTCGATTTCCCGCAGGATGACGGCATGCGTTTCCGTAGCGACAACCTGCCGCTGCATGAAAACGGCATGACCATTCACGCTTACAGCGGTGAAAAAGAGATTTACAGCAAAACGTACTACTCCATCGGCGGTGGCTTCATCGTGGATGAAGAGCATTTTGGCAAAGACAGCGTCGGCGACGTCAGCGTACCTTACCCGTTCAAATCGGCTACAGAAATGCTGGGCTACTGCAAAGTGACCGGTCTTTCACTGTCCGGCATGGTGATGCAGAACGAACTGGCCCTGCACAGCAAAAAAGAGATTGAAGACTATTTTGCGAACGTCTGGCAAACCATGCGCGCCTGTATCGACCGCGGGATGAACACCGAAGGCGTTCTGCCGGGTCCACTGCGCGTACCGCGTCGTGCCTCTGCCCTGCGCCGTATGCTGGTGACCACGGACAAGTTCTCCAACGACCCGATGAACGTGGTCGACTGGGTAAACATGTTTGCCCTGGCGGTTAACGAAGAGAACGCCGCCGGTGGTCGCGTCGTGACGGCGCCAACCAACGGTGCGTGCGGTATCGTTCCGGCAGTGCTGGCGTATTACGATCACTTTATTGAGCCCGTGACGCCGGACATCTACATCCGCTATTTCCTGGCGGCTGGTGCCATCGGTGCGCTGTACAAAATGAATGCCTCCATCTCCGGTGCGGAAGTGGGCTGTCAGGGTGAAGTGGGCGTTGCCTGCTCCATGGCGGCAGCGGGTCTGGCAGAGCTGCTGGGCGCAAGCCCTGAGCAGGTCTGCGTGGCGGCGGAAATCGGTATGGAACATAACCTCGGTCTGACCTGTGACCCGGTCGCGGGCCAGGTTCAGGTGCCGTGCATCGAGCGTAACGCGATTGCCTCGGTGAAAGCCATCAACGCCTCACGGATGGCGATGCGCCGTACCAGCGAACCTCGCGTATCGCTGGATAAGGTAATTGAAACCATGTACGAAACCGGCAAGGACATGAACGCGAAATACCGCGAGACGTCCCGCGGTGGCCTGGCCATTAAGGTGCAGTGCGACTAATACTGCCTTTCGCCCATCTGCAACGGATGGGCGAATTTCCCTCTTCTTTCTCGTCTCCTTCTGCTTTCCCCACTACACTTTTACTGTTGCGTCCGGCTTTTGTGGCTGGTGGCTTATCAGGCGACCGTTCATGCAAACTGCACAAACGATCATTAAAAACTATCGCCGAAAACGCGTTATCGTCTGTGTGACGGTTGCGCTCCTCACGCTCATCCTGACGTTAGGCATTCGCTTTATTTCACAGCGCAATGTTAACCAACAGCGGATCCTCGATTTTACAAGCCACACCGTTCGCGCCCTTGATAACGTCCTACTTTCTTTAGAGAACCGCCGCAGCGTGCTGCAGCCCCTGGTGGGGCAGCCCTGCCCGCAGGCGCACCTGGCGCTGCGAAAGCAGGCCGCCATTTTGCAGACGGTACGCTCCATCGCCCTGATTAACGACGGAATCCTGTACTGCTCGAGTATTTTCGGGAGCCGCAATGTGCCCGTTCGCGACTTCCTGAAAGAATTACCCGCCAGCACGGCGAAGCTGATTTTATCGAGTGACCAGTGGCTGCTTAAGGGTAGCCCGATATTGATCCAGTGGTATCCCGTCTCTCAGGACGGTGAAGCTGGCGTTATCGAAATCATCAATATCGATCTGATTGCCAAAATGATCCTCGAGCCCCAGCGCCCGCTCATCAATGACGTGGCGCTAACCGTAGGCGATCGCTTTCTGCGCTATGGACAACGCGTCAGCGACAGCCTGACGTTTGATGAGGAGGGCTCTCTTTTCCGGCAATCGTCAACCCGAAACCCTTTCACCATTACGGTCAGCGGGCCAGGCCCTGGAGAATTAGCCTTAAAAAGCCTGCCAGCCCAGCTGCCGCTGGGACTCATGCTCAGCCTGCTGCTGGGCTATCTCGCCTGGCTGGCAACGGCAAACCGGATGAGCTTTACGTGGGAGATCGATATGGGCATTGCGGCGCGGGAATTTGAGCTTTTCTGCCAGCCGCTGGTGAATGCCCGTACCCAGGCGTGCACCGGCGTGGAGATCCTGCTGCGCTGGAATAACCCCCGTCAGGGTTGGATCACCCCGGAGGTGTTTATCCCCCTGGCAGAAGAACATAACCAGATTGTCCCCCTGACCCGCTACGTCATCGCCGAAACGGTGCGCCAGATAGGCTACTTCCCTTCCAGCACCGGTTTTCACATCGGTATTAACGTCGCCGCCAGCCATTTCCGTCACGCGGTGTTGATACAGGACCTGAACCGCCTCTGGTTCAGCGCCTGTCCGCGCCAGCAGCTGGTGATTGAACTCACGGAACGAGATGCGCTGCTGGATGCGGATTATCGCATCGTGCGCGAACTGCATCGCAAAGGGGTGAAGCTGGCCATCGACGATTTTGGTACCGGGAACAGCTCCCTCTCCTGGCTTGAAAAGCTTCACCCGGACGTGCTGAAAATCGACCAGTCGTTTACCACCGCCATCGGTACCGACGCCGTGAACTCGACGGTGACGGATATGATTATTGCGCTGGGACAGCGGCTGAATATTGAACTGGTGGCTGAAGGGGTCGAGACGGAGGAGCAGGCGCGCTATTTGCGCCGCCATGGCGTGCCTGTCCTGCAGGGGTTTTTCTATGCGCGGCCCATGCCGCTACGGGATTTTCCGAAGTGGCTGGCGGGAAGTTCGTCCCCGCCAGCGCATCATAATGGGCACATCGTGCCCTTAATGCCGCTGCGCTAAGCCGGCTTACTCATCTTCGTCGTGGACTGATTGTTCTTTAACAATGCGAACCATATCAACGCGATAGTCGTTGGCTTCAACGATCGTAATGTGCAGCGGCGCCAGCTCGATCACATCTCCGACGCGCGGGATTTGCCCATTAACGGCGATCACCAGGCCGGCAACGGTCGCGATGTCTTCTTCATCGTTGATCACGTTTTCCAGCCCCAGCGTGTGCGAGAGCGCGTGCAGGTCGGTGGTACCTTTAACCAGCCAGCCTTCACCGTCGGCAACGATCTCTGGCGTTTCGTCGGCATCCGGGAATTCACCGGCAATCGCCTCCAGTACGTCCAGCGGCGTAACCAGCCCCTGCACCACGCCAAACTCGTTGGTGACGATAACAAAGCTACCACGAGCGCGGCGCAGCACCCCGAGCAGGTTGATAGGATCCAGCGTTTCCGGCACGACAATCGCAGGCGACGCGGCGGCAACGGCTTCCACGTTGACGCCCTCTTCCAGGGCCACCAGCATCTCTTTCGCCCGCACCACGCCGATGATCTCATCCAGCTCTCCGCGACACACCGGGAACAGGCTGTGCGGAGAAGAGAGCAGCTGCTGGCGAATTTCATCGACGCTCAGGTTTGCATCAACCCAGCTGATTTCCCCGCGCGGCGTCATGATGCCGCGCAGCGAACGGGAGGCCAGGGAGAGCACGCCGTTGATCATGTAGCGTTCTTGTTCCACAAACGCCCCTTCCGGGACCGGAACCGGGTTATGGTTTTCGGAATCAGACTGGACGTTCACCTGACGACGACCGCCCATCAGCCGCAGAATCGCGTCTGCGGTACGGGCGCGCAGCGGCTGATTCGACTGCTGCTTAATAAAGTTACGGCGCGCAATCTGGTTGAACAGCTCGATCAGAATCGAGAAGCCAATCGCGGCGTACAGGTAGCCTTTCGGAATATGGAAGCCAAAACCTTCCGCCACCAGGCTCAGGCCAATCATCAGCAGGAAGCTCAGACACAGCACGACCACCGTTGGATGCTGGTTAACGAAGCGCGTCAGCGGCTTCGAGGCCAGCAGCATGACCGCCATCGCAATAACGACCGCCGCCATCATTACCGGCAGATGATTCACCATGCCGACCGCCGTGATCACCGCATCCAGCGAGAAGACCGCATCAAGCACCACAATCTGCAGCACCACCACCCAGAAGCTGGCATAGCCTTTACCGTGCCCATCATCGTGCTGACGGTTTTCCAGCCGCTCATGTAGCTCCGTCGTCGCTTTGAAAAGCAGGAATATCCCCCCGATCAGCATGATTAAATCACGCCCGGAGAAGGTATAGTCCATGACGGAGAACAGCGGTTTGGTCAGCGTGACCATCCAGGAGATGACGGAGAGCAGCCCCAGTCGCATAACCAGCGCCAGCGAGAGACCAATCAGACGCGCTTTATCACGCTGTTTTGGCGGCAGTTTGTCCGCAAGGATGGCGATAAACACCAGGTTATCAATGCCGAGAACAATCTCCAGCACCACCAGCGTGAGCAATCCCACCCAGATTGACGGGTCCATTAAGAATTCCATGACAAGCTCCTGCTAAAGGAATGACGAAACGGTGCCCCACTCAACGTGGGCAAAACAGAGGTAAACAGAGTCGATACGTGGCGAGGATCGCCGGTGAATAAGGCGCGAAATGGCCTGGCAGATGACTGACGTCGGTGACGGTCCATATAGTGGGCTGTAGCCCTATACTCCTGAACAATTAAACGGAGGCTAAACATATCAGAGACACTGTGTTTTTAGCAAAGATTTACGTTCCTTTGCAAAGTTCTGTAACACAGCGGCTTTACGCTACGGATAAATCTGTAACGCGTGGCTAAATTACGGATCTTCATCACATAAATTATTTTTTCACTATCTAAAATAATTCGCGGAAGTCTTAGTTTTTTTGAACTCTAACCCTTATCTGAATCGATTCGGTTCGCCAATACGATTCTCAGTACGACTGCCTGGCAGGCGTATTAATGATAATAAAAGGAGGTAGCAAGTGACCATTGCTATTGTCATAGGCACACATGGTTGGGCTGCTGAGCAGCTACTCAAAACGGCAGAGATGCTGTTGGGCGAGCAGGAAAACGTCGGCTGGATCGATTTCGTTCCCGGTGAAAACGCCGAGACGCTGATAGAGAAGTACAACGCTCAACTCGCGAAGCTGGATACCAGCAAAGGCGTGCTGTTTCTCGTTGATACATGGGGCGGCAGCCCGTTCAATGCCGCCAGCCGCATTGTCGTCGATAAAGAGCACTATGAAGTTGTCGCCGGGGTTAATATTCCCATGCTGGTGGAAACCTTCATGGCGCGCGACGACAATCCGGCGTTCGATGAGCTGGTGGCGCTGGCCGTTGAAACCGGTCGCGAAGGGGTAAAAGCCCTGAAGGCGCAGCCGGTTGAAAAACCTGCCCCTGCGCCTGCAGCGGCACCAAAAGCGGCAGCACCGGCAAAACCGATGGGCCCGAACGATTACATGGTCATCGGCCTGGCGCGTATTGATGACCGCTTAATCCACGGCCAGGTCGCCACGCGCTGGACCAAAGAGACCAACGTTCGACGCATTATCGTGGTCAGCGACGAAGTTGCCGCCGATACCGTTCGTAAAACCCTTCTGACTCAGGTTGCTCCTCCTGGCGTTACCGCGCACGTCGTGGACATCGCCAAGATGATCCGCGTTTACAACAACCCGAAATACGCGGGTGAACGCGT
This sequence comes from Enterobacter sp. CGMCC 5087, assembly GCF_003144775.1. Classification (NCBI taxonomy): domain Bacteria; kingdom Pseudomonadati; phylum Pseudomonadota; class Gammaproteobacteria; order Enterobacterales; family Enterobacteriaceae; genus Enterobacter; species Enterobacter sp. CGMCC 5087. The sequence goes on from NZ_QFXN01000109.1 coordinate 33,321, forward strand.
GATGCTCCTGTTCACTAACCCGACAGACGTTGAGCGCATTGTTGAAGGCGGCGTGAAAATCACCTCCGTGAACATCGGTGGTATGGCATTCCGTCAGGGGAAAACGCAGGTCAACAACGCCATTTCAGTCGATGCGAAAGATATCGAGGCTTTCAACAAGCTGAATGCGCGCGGTATTGAACTGGAAGCCCGTAAGGTTTCTACGGATCAAAAACTGAAAATGATGGATTTGATCGGCAAAGTTGGGAAATAAGCCCGCGCCGGTTCTCATATAAAGTTTATGTAATAGGAGAAGTGCAATGGAGATTACCACTCTTCAGATTGTGCTGGTGTTCGTCGTCGCATGTATTGCGGGTATGGAATCCGTACTTGATGAATTTCAGTTCCACCGCCCTCTGGTGGCCTGTACGCTGATTGGGGCCGTTCTGGGTGACATGAAAACCGGTATCATCATCGGTGGTACCCTGGAAATGATCGCCCTGGGCTGGATGAACATCGGCGCGGCGGTTGCGCCCGATGCCGCGCTGGCCTCTATCATTTCGACCGTTCTGGTTATTGCTGGTCACCAGAGTATTGGTGCCGGTATCGCGCTGGCGATCCCGCTGGCTGCAGCTGGCCAGGTTCTGACCATCATCGTTCGTACTATCACCGTTGCCTTCCAGCACGCGGCGGATAAGGCGGCCGAAAACGGCAACCTCACGGCACTGTCGTGGATCCACGTTTCATCCCTGTTCCTGCAGGCGATGCGTATCGCGATCCCGGCGGTTATCGTGGCGATCTCTGTTGGTACCAGTGAAGTTCAGAGCATGCTGAACGCCATTCCAGAAGTGGTCACCGGCGGTCTGAACATCGCGGGCGGCATGATCGTAGTCGTCGGTTATGCGATGGTCATCAACATGATGCGCGCAGGCTACCTGATGCCGTTCTTCTACCTCGGCTTCGTGACCGCGGCCTTCACCAACTTCAACCTGGTTGCACTGGGTGTGATTGGTGCGGTAATGGCGATTCTCTACATCCAGCTCAGCCCGAAATACAACCGCGTCGCGGGTGCCCCAGCGCAGGCTGCTGGTAACAACGATCTCGATAACGAACTGGACTAGCAGGTGAGCGAAATGGTTGATATGACAAAAACTACCACCGAGAAAAAACTCACTCCGGGTGATATTCGTGGCGTGTTCATCCGTTCTAACCTGTTTCAGGGTTCATGGAACTTCGAACGTATGCAGGCGCTGGGCTTCTGCTTCTCCATGGTACCGGCTATCAAACGCCTGTACCCGGAAAACAACGAAGCGCGCCGTCAGGCGATCAAGCGTCACCTGGAATTCTTTAACACCCATCCTTATGTAGCTGCTCCGGTTCTGGGCGTAACGCTGGCGATGGAAGAACAGCGTGCGAACGGCGCAGAGATTGACGACGGTGCCATCAACGGTATCAAAGTCGGCCTGATGGGCCCGCTGGCCGGTGTCGGTGACCCAATCTTCTGGGGCACCGTGCGTCCGGTCTTCGCGGCGCTGGGTGCCGGTATCGCGATGAGCGGCAGCCTGCTTGGTCCACTGCTGTTCTTCATCCTTTTCAACGCCGTGCGCCTGCTGACCCGTTACTACGGTGTGGCCTACGGCTACCGTAAAGGGGTGGACATCGTTAAGGACATGGGCGGCGGCTTCCTGCAGAAACTGACTGAGGGGGCGTCAATCCTCGGCCTGTTTGTCATGGGGGCGCTGGTTAACAAGTGGACGCACGTGAACATCCCGCTGGTGGTCTCGACCATCACCGGACAGGATGGTCAGACCCGCGTCACCACCGTGCAGACGATTCTGGATCAGCTGATGCCGGGCCTGGTCCCGCTGCTGTTGACCTTCGCCTGTATGTGGCTGCTGCGTAAGAAAGTGAACCCGCTGTGGATCATCGTTGGCTTCTTCGTCATCGGTATTGCGGGCTACGCCGTCGGCCTGCTGGGTCTGTAAGTATCAATGCTATAGGCCGGGGGCTTGCCCCCGGTTTTTTTTATCTGGAGGATGAATGACTGTCACGGACATCGTACTGGTTTTATTTGTTGTTGCCCTTCTGGCTTACGCGATCTATGACCAGTTCATTATGCCCCGCCGTCACGGCGAGACACTGCTCTCCCTTCCCCTTCTGCGACGCGGCCGCGTGGATGCGTTTATCTTCGCGGGTCTCATCGCCATTCTTATTTACAATAACGTCACCAGCCATGGTGCATTATTAACCACATGGTTATTATGTGCGCTGGCATTAATGGCGATTTATCTGTTCTGGATCCGCACGCCAAAAATCATTTTTAAATCCCGCGGATTTTTCTTCGCCAATGTATGGATAGAATATAACCGTATTAAAGAGATGAATTTATCCGAAGACGGCGTGCTGGTGATGCAATTAGAACAACGCCGCCTGCTTATTCGGGTGAAGAATATTGACGACCTGGAAAAGATATACAAGTTACTTGTTAAAACTCAATGAGTTAAATATATAGCAATGGCTATATTCTGTGTTTATCTTGCGCAAGAAATATAGCCAAAGCTATATCCCTTTCGTTAATTTGTTCTCTATTTGTTAACGATACTTTCACGCATAAAGACAAATGAAAATCGTTATCACCAAGCATTTTAAATAATGTCTCTTCGTTGTTGTTTTATATTCTCAAAATATGTTAAGGTTGCGCCCGTCGTTGGGGAGTAGCCGATTTCCTGTTCTCAGGAAATGTACGTGTCAACATACTCGTTGAAAAACGTGGCGCGTACGGATCGCTGACAGCACATCTTATGTGCGGCGCGATCAGGCGAGACCATAGATACATCAACTGCTGTTTACTGGGGGCAGTGATGTGTCATATGGATATCCCCGGTCTGGACGCTGTTATGAATATCTCCGCTACGATCCTCCTCGCTTTTGGCATGTCCATGGACGCTTTTGCGGCTTCCATCGGAAAAGGCGCCACGCTCCACAAACCTAAGTTCTCAGAAGCCCTGCGTACCGGCCTCATTTTTGGTGCTATCGAAACGCTTACGCCGCTTATCGGCTGGGGACTTGGCATGCTCGCCAGCCAGTTCGTGCTGGAGTGGAACCACTGGATTGCCTTCGTACTGCTGGTGTTTCTCGGTGGCCGAATGGTGATAGAAGGTTTTCGCGGCGGTGATGATGAAGACGAGGAGCCGCAGCACCGCCACGGGTTCTGGCTGCTGGTCACCACGGCGATTGCCACAAGCCTTGATGCAATGGCCGTCGGCGTCGGTCTGGCATTCCTGCAGGTCAATATTATCGCCACCGCGCTGGCCATCGGCTGCGCAACGCTGATCATGTCCACGCTGGGCATGATGGTCGGACGGTTTATCGGCCCGCTGCTGGGTAAACGCGCTGAGATCCTGGGAGGAATTGTGCTGATTGGCATTGGTGCCCAGATCCTCTGGGCACACTTCGCCGGTTAATCTTCGCGCTGCCAGACGTGGATACTGAAATCTGTCTGGCAGTTAAATATTGATTGTAGAGCTAACGCTTCCCACACTTCCGGTTTTGCCCGCCACGCGAACGGCGTCATCTGCAGCAGCGCGGTTGCTTCTTCCCCTTTAAGCGTCATTTCATACGCTACGGTTTGCTCCTGCTTCAGGCTAAAACCGGCCAGCTGTTCAGAATGAGGGGCATGGAGACGCACTTCGTCGTAGATCAGCCCTTTCAGCTCCATCAGATGACGCGGGCCCGGCGTCACGGTGACGACCCATCCGCCCGGTTTCACCACGCGAGCCAGCTCTTCCGCCTTGCAGGGCGCGTAAATGCGGATAACCGCATCCATGCTGGCATCGTCAAACGGCAGCCGGTGGCTGGATGCCACGCAGAACGTCACGTCCGCGTAACGCTTTGCCGCCGCGCGAATGGCCACTTTCGACACGTCCAGACCGAATGTCAACGCGTCCTTCTCACGGGCGATCCCGGCAAAGCGTGCGGTGTAGTACCCTTCCCCGCAGCCGATATCGAGAATGGCGGTGGCTGAACCCGGCAGGATGTCATTCAGCATCTGCGCGACGGTCTCCCGCAGCGGCAGATAGTGCCCGGCATCCAGAAACGCGCGGCGCGCCTGCATCATCTCTGCACTGTCGCCTGGATCGCGGGAGCGCTTATGCTGCACCGGCAGAAGATTCACGTAGCCTTCTTTTGCCATATCAAACTGATGCCCCTGCGGACAGGTATAGCTTTTATCTGAATGCGTCAGGGGGGCGTGGCAAAGGGGACAGCTGAAGGACATGGTGACTCCGGAGCATAATCAAAGGGCGAAGTGTACCGCTATTCGCCCTGGTTATAAACGCCCGGTTAACGCATAACGATAAGGTGATCGGAGCCCGCCGGTAACCCGTCAGGTTTTACATTCTCCAGACGCAGCACGTTACCCATAATCTCGCTGAAGACAGGCGCGGAAACGGCACCGCCGTAGTAGGCGCCATTTTGCGGATCGTTAATGACCACCACCAGGGCAAAGCGCGGATCGCTGGCGGGCGCAACGCCGGCCGTATACGCAACGTATTTATCGACGTACTTTCCGCTGTCGTCAATTTTCTTCGCCGTGCCGGTTTTCACCGCCACCCGGTAATCGCGAACGGCGGCCTTAACGCCCCCGCCGCCGGGCAGCGCAACGCTCTCCATCATGTGTTCCACCTCGTGTGCGATCTCTTCCGGCATGACCCGGTGCCCGATAACGGGTGGATCGATACGCGTAATCGAGAGAGGTCGCTCGAGCCCGAAGCCGCCGATCGTGGCGTAGACGTGCGCCAGCTGGAGCGGCGTCACCATCAGCCCGTAGCCGAAGGCAAAGGTCGCACGATCGAGCTGGCTCCAGTATTTACGATTTGGCAACAGCCCCGCGCTCTCGCCCGTTAAGCCAAGCCCCGTATTCGTGCCAAACCCAAAGTTTCGATAGGTATCAATAAGATGCTGGACAGGCATTGCCAGGGAGAGTCGGGATACGCCGGTGTCGCTCGATTTTTGCAGGATCCCGGTCATCGTCAGTTCAGGATAATAGCCCACGTCGCGGATACGATGCCCGTCAAGGGTATACGGGTGAGTGTCAATCACGCTGTCCGGCTGGACCAGGCCCTGCTGCAGGGCCGTCATCAGCACCAGCGGCTTGACCGTCGAACCGGGTTCGAACGTATCGCTGATCGCGCGATTACGAAAATCGTTTATCGTCGCGCCTTCCCGATTATTGGGGTTGAAATCCGGATAGCTCGCCATGGCGAGTATTTCCCCGGTTGGGATATTTATTAGCACCGATGCGCCAGACTCGGCCTTGTTCCAGGCCACGGCATTATCGAGCGCATCTTCGGTGATGGTTTGCAGCCGCTCGTCGATACTTAACTGGATGTTATGCGCCGGCGCGGGCGCCACTTCCGTCAGGTTTTCAACCACGCGTCCGTAGCGGTCTTCCCTTACCTGTCGCACACCCGCCTTGCCGGTCAGCTGCGCGTTAAAGCTTTTTTCCACGCCTTCAATACCCTGCCCGTCAATATTGGTGAAGCCAATCAGGTTCGCTGCCACATGGCCGGCAGGATAAAAACGGCGAGATTCATCGCGTAAATTGATACCGGGCAGATTCAGCTTATCGATCCACTTCGCCTGTGCGGGATCGACCTGACGGGCAAGATAAATAAAACGCCCCTGCGGGTTGGCGTTGATTCGCGCCGAAAGTGTGCCCAGCGAGAGATGCAGCGCGTTTGCCAACGCCTGCCAGCGTTCGTCAATGCCAACGCCCCCTTTTGCCAGCACCGTTTTAGGATCGGCCCAGACGGCCCGGACGGGCACGCTCACCGCCAGGGGGCGACCTTCGCGATCCATTATCATGCCCCGCGGCGCATCAATCGCCAGCTGGCGGAGGGATCGCATATCTTCCTGCTTCACCAGATTGTCAGGCTTGATGATTTGCAGCCAGGCAACGCGGCCCAGCAAAAAAGCCAGACTACAAAAAATAGCTAAACAGAGCAGCACAAAACGCGCTGGCGTGAAATTGCCAGCGGTGGTTATCAATTTCTTCTTCACCTGAACCCCAGGACTGTTAAACAACGCCCTGATTTAACGGGAAAAGATGGGTTTAAGGTGGCAAAACAGTGCTACTAACCTCGCAGCTTTGCAACAAGTTACTAACAAGACCGCCAATGGTAATATTTTGAAAGATAAGGGACATAAAAAAGCCCCGCATTATGCGAGGCTTTATGTCTGAGATTGAAGTGCTAGGCGCTTCAGTCAGCAGCGGTTCGATCAGATAGCAGTTACGTTAACTGCAGCTGGGCCTTTCTGGCCGTCCTGAATTTCGAACTCAACGTTCTGGCCTTCAGCCAGAGTTTTGAAGCCGTTACCCTGGATTGCAGAGAAGTGTACGAACACGTCTTTGCTGCCGTCAGCAGGAGTAATGAAACCAAAACCTTTAGACTCGTTGAACCACTTAACTTGACCTTTAATCTTTGCCATTTTGCAAAATTCCTTAGAGTGTTTTCTTAGCCCGCAGGCATTAACTGAGATAAAACTGAGACATTACTGCATGAGGCACTAATATAAGGTTCGGCAGAGAAGCGGTATTCAACGACAACGTGTTTACTCAGGACTTCTTTACTGAAAATGCCACACATAAACAGAACTGTACCTCGTTTGACCCAAAACGTGTTATCACACACTATGTTTAATATGGCAAGCCATTTTTAAACATGTCTCGATCCGCCGCACAAATTCGAACAGTGCCTGTCAGGTTTTGCACAATTATGCGCATCACTTACAGACAGCTCTGCTGCGTAACAAAGACCCAGCGTTGCTTTCACAAGCGCTGTAATCTAAGACTTTTTTAACATAGCTCAATCATTACGAAGCGTCCAGCAAACGGGAAAAGAAATCTTACGTCCTGATTGAGTTAGAACAATTTGTGAAAACTTATGCTTAAATCATTGTAACGCGACCAAATTGTTTCAGAGAAAAAACACTGTTAATAACCCGCGCCGAACTGTATTAAAATGCACCAACTAATAAACAGTGTTATGCACCAAAATAATGAAATTTTTATGACTCTGCATCAAAAGAAGGCAAGCAAAACGTTTCGATAAAAATAAAACATTCCTGCACGCGTTTACATACAGAATATATGCACTACGTTATCGCTTCGCTTATAAGGATAAATATTCACCAACTTTCAGTACCCTGAAAGAATGATTAACTGGTGCTAAATTATCTAGCGCGTCAGTAAACTCCCGCACAGGTTCATCGAGGGCTTCATCTGCCAGTTCAAACACGCCCCAGTGAATGGGAAACGCCAGAGGACAACCCAGCTGCTGCCACAATGCCACCGCAGATTGCGGATCCATATGATGGATAGCCATGAACCATCGTGGGGCATAAGCTCCAATCGGTAACGCGGCAGCATCGATATGGCCCAGACGTTCAGGTATCAACAGCAGCTCAGGCGAATACCCCGTATCTCCGCTGAACCAGAAACGATGATGTCGACCTTCCATAACCCAGCCGCACCATAATGAGCGATTGCGGTTCCATGGCGTGCGCATACTCCAGTGCTGTGCCGGTACGGCGGTCAGCGTCATCCCCTGCCAGGTGAAGCTCTGCCACCAGTCGAGCTCAACCACGCGTTTTGCCCCCCGGCGGCGAAACCAGTCGGCAAGGCCCAGCGGAACAAAAAAACTGACCTCGGGGAAGCGTTTGAGAATACGGCGAATGGTCGCGTCATCAAGATGATCGTAATGATTATGGGAGATGACGACCGCATCAAGCTGATTGAGTTGACAGACTGACAGCGCGGGAGGCGTTTTGCGCTGGGGTCCCAGGAAAGGGAGTGGAGAAGCGCGCTGTGAAAAAACCGGATCGGTAAGGATGATATTGCCGTCCAGCTGCAGCATTACGCTCGCGTGTCCCAGCCACCATACCCCATCTTCATGAGGTTGCGTAAGCTCAACCGGTTGCCACCACTGTTGGATAAAGTCTTCATAGCCCAGCGCGGGTGGCTTCGGTAAACCGGCCTCTTTACGCGCTTTGCGCCAACGGTCAAGATCGCCGGGTTGATGTCCGACAGGATCGGTATTACGAAAACCGTTCGGGGTGTGATGTTTCAGGGAGGGGTCATACCAGGGATTTTTCCAGACCACAGCCACCTCCCAGCATAAAAAGATTAACGCTCAGCCACCAGGCGGATAAAGTCGTCTTCGTCTTTGCTTTCTTCAGCGACCGCGTCTTTCGGCGCGTCTTTCTCTTCCGGTTCGTTAGCCTCACACAGACGGCGTAGCAGCGCATTCTGACGTTTTTGCTGATCGAGCAGCGCTTCCAGCAGTTCAATCTGCTCGTTAGTACGAGAGCTGGCGCGGTTCACAAAAAACCAAATGACCAGGCCCACAAGCAGAACAACCAAAGAAATCATCAGGGATGCCATATTCAGCAGCCCTGAATTCAGTAACTCACCCATTTCACCACCTCAATAAAAACGTCTATTTTACCACTGGCGCGAAGGAAGGAAATCACCTTGAGAAAAAATGCGTATTACCACGGAATAAACTTATTGATTGCGCAAACGCCGCTAAAAAACTGTACATCCTGATCGCACATCACATTGATCGTCTGCGTCCATAACACCACGCACGCTATCAGCACGATAATCAGAATTACCCAGCGTATTTTTTTCACTCCACACTCCGTCTAAAAACCTGATGTAACGAGGTTAACACGCTTATCTTAAACAAGGACTAACTGTACCGCCATCGCACTTTTTTCAGAATCCTGCACTTGTTTCATCGTGTAAACCGTTTACGCTAGCTTTATGATAACAACGACAAAAGAGGCTAATGATGCGCTTCATTATTCGAACAATTATTGCACTGGCCATTGTCTGGATTGGCCTTCTGCTCACGGGTTATGGCGTGCTTGTGGGAAGCACCGAAAACGCAGCCGGGTTAGGGATTCAATGCAAATATTTAACGGCACAGGGCGTGAGCACTGCGCAATATCTGCATACTGACAGCGGGATCGTTGGCTTGACCAACTGTCCGGTCCTGCGAAAGACATCCGTCGTGATTGATAATGGCTAATCAGCAGGTGACATGACTGATATAAAAAACGCCGCAGCAGATGCGGCGTTTTTTTATGCGAGCAGAGATTAAAACGGGTAGTCGTGATAACCCATCTGTTCAGAAATCTTACGTGCGGCAGTGTGCAGAATAGCCACATACTCATGCAGGCGCTCTTCGGAGAAGCGTAAGGTTGGGAAAGAGATACTTAAGCCCGCGATTACTACGCCAAAGCGGTCAAACACCGGAACGCCGATGCAGCGCAGCCCTTCTTCCTGCTCTTCGTTATCTTCGCCATACCCCTGCTCGCGTACGCGATCGAGCACCGTTAACAGCGCGTCTGTGCTGGTAATAGTTCGTGAGGTACTTTGCTTGTATTCCACGCCTTCGAGGATCTGCTTCACTTCTTCACGATCGCGCCACGCCAGCAGAACCTTACCAATCGCGGTGCTGTAGAGCGGGTTGCGACGACCAATGCGCGAGTACATGCGCAAATTGTACATGGAGTCGATTTTATGGATGTAAACAATGCTGTCTTCATCCAGCGCACCGAGATGGATGGTCTCTTTGGTCAGGCGAGAGATTTCACGCATCTGGATATCAGCGCTGCGGATCAGGTCAACATTTTGTAGCGCACGAGCGCCCAGCTCAAACAGCTTAAGCGTCAGAGAGTATTTTTCAGATTCGCCTTCCTGGGCAACGTAGCCCAGCGACTTCATGGTTTGTAAAAAGCGATACACGGTGCTTTTAGACATCATCACGCGCTGCGACAACTCTGTAATACCTATTTCACGCTCTTCCCCCAGCGCCTGTAAGATGCCAAACACCTTCAGCACGGAAGAAACAGAATCTGGCTGTTTATCCAAATCCGCAATAGCCATTTACCACCTCATAGCGAGTGTTTTATAAAAATCAGAACCGGTTTTTATTATAAGTTCCCCTCATGTCACCTGCAATCAATCCGCGTTTACTTCGTTACAAATCTGCGACATATCGCGGCTGTAACAATGCTAAAATAGTTACCCTGAGAATAATTTCACGCTGAGCTTTTTTAATCCTAATGGAAAAGACCCTTTCCGATGGTCTGCCTTTACCCCAGCGGTATGGCGCTATAGCGACCATCATTATCGGTATCTCAATGGCCGTCCTTGACGGCGCAATCGCGAACGTTGCCCTGCCAACCATCGCCAGCGACCTGCATGCCTCTCCCGCCAGTTCGATATGGATCGTTAACGCCTATCAGATTGCGATTGTGGTTTCCCTGCTCTCGTTCTCTTTCCTGGGCGATATGTTCGGTTACCGTCGGGTGTATCAATGCGGTCTGGTGGTTTTCACCTTCACGTCCTTGCTATGCGCCCTTTCAGATTCGCTGCATACCCTGACGCTTGCCCGCATCGCGCAGGGTTTTGGCGGCGCGGCGCTCATGAGCGTAAACACGGCGTTGATCCGCTTAATTTATCCCCAGCGTCATCTAGGGCGCGGCATGGGGATAAACTCGTTTATTGTCGCTGTCTCTTCCGCCGCCGGGCCGACTATTGCGGCGGCGATCCTTTCCGTTGCGTCATGGCAATGGCTGTTTGCTATTAACGTGCCGCTGGGCATTGTCGCTATATTCTTTGCCCTGCGCTTTCTTCCCGCTAACGGCCCTAAAAGCACCATGCCGCGCTTCGATGTGGCGAGTGCGGTGATGAATGCCCTGACCTTTGGCCTGCTGATTACGGCGCTGAGCGGCTTTGCGCAGGGACAGTCTCTGATGCTTACCGCCGCGGAGCTCATCGCCCTGCTGGCGATCGGCTTCTTCTTTGTTCGCCGCCAGCTCACTCTCCCCGTGCCTTTACTGCCGGTGGATCTGCTGCGTATTCCCCTCTTTTCCCTCTCCATTTGCACGTCTGTCTGCTCGTTCTGCGCCCAAATGCTGGCTCTGGTTTCTCTGCCCTTCTTTCTGCAGAGCGTGGTCGGCCGTTCAGAAGTGGAGACCGGCCTGCTGTTAACCCCCTGGCCACTGGCGACCATGGTGATGGCGCCGCTGGCAGGTTACTTAATTGAACGCGTCCATGCCGGTTTACTGGGAGCATTGGGGCTTGCGGTGATGGCGACAGGCCTTTTCGCGCTGGCTCTACTACCGTCATCGCCAACCGATCTGGACATCATCTGGCGCATGATTCTGTGCGGCGCAGGGTTTGGCCTGTTCCAGTCCCCTAACAATCACACCATCATCACATCCGCGCCGCGCCATCGCAGCGGAGGTGCCAGCGGCATGCTGGGGACCGCGCGCCTTCTGGGGCAAAGCAGCGGCGCGGCGCTGGTCGCCCTGATGTTTAACCTCGCCGGGCAAAACGGCAACCATGTTGCGCTTCTCACCGCGGGAGCCCTTGCCTCGCTCGCGGCGGTCGTCAGCGGCCTGCGCGTGACCCAGCCCAGGGTTCAGGCATAAAAAAAGCCGGGCGGAGTGTTCTCCTGCCCGGCTTATTAGAGTTCTTAGCGTTACTTCAGATATTCCCCACTGCGCAGCGCTTCGATACGTTTATCCAGCGGCGGGTGAGACATAAACAGCTCGCTCAGCGATTTGGATTTACCGTTAATGCAGAAGGCCATCATGCTGTTCGCTTCCTGCGGCTCATAGCTAGTTTTCAGACGCTGCAGCGCGGCAATCATCTTCTCACGACCAACCAGCTTCGCCGAGCCGGCATCCGCGTGGAATTCACGGTGGCGGGAGAACCACATGGTGATGATGCTGGCCAGAATACCGAATACCAGTTCCAGAACCATCGAAACGGCGAAGTAGATCAGCGGGTTGCCGTTGCTCTCTTCACCTTCATCACGGTTTCCGCCCATAAAGCCTGCCGCGATCTGCGCCAGAATACGGGAGATGAAGATCACGAAGGTGTTCACCACGCCCTGAATCAGGGTCATGGTCACCATGTCACCGTTGGCGATATGGCTGATTTCGTGGGCAATAACCGCTTCGGCTTCGTCACGGCTCATGTTCTGCAGCAATCCGGTACTGACGGCAACCAGTGACGCATCGCGACGAGCGCCCGTGGCGAAAGCGTTGATGTCCGGGGCATGGTAAATCGCCACCTGCGGCATGGCGATCCCGGCCTGACGGGATTGCTGAGCCACCGTGTTCATCAGCCACTGTTCCATATCGTTACGCGGTTGTTCAATAACCTCACCACCTACCGATTTCAGTGCCATCCACTTCGACATCAGCAGGGAGATGAACGAGCCACCAAAACCAAACAGCAGCGCCATAATCAACAGACCCTGAACGCTGCTCGACTGAATTCCTGTCAGGCTTAGCACGAGCCCGAAAACCACCATGACCGCCAGGTTGGTGAGCAGGAAGAGCGCGATTCGCATCATAATTTTCTTTTTACCTCAGTTTAACAAAACGCACTATGCGATTACCCACATCGTATGGGTATTGCGGCTATTTTCAAGCATCCGGCGGGCGTAAGTCACCAGAAAGACACAACTTTACACAATTGGAAATCTGACTGACGGAAGGATGCAGAACAAAAAGAAACAGGCACAATTTCTTGTGCCTGTTGGGAGGTTATTTTGCCGGAGCGGGCTGTACGGCTGGGTTCTCTTTTTCCTGATTCGCCAGGTCGAGAGCGATATGCACCGTCTCGTCCAGATACGGATCCGGCTCCTGGTAATCTTTTGGCAGATCGTCCAGTTTCTTGAGCAGAGGCTTGCCTTCGCGCTTGAAGCGATCGTTGATACGCGCCAGGCGGGTTGCATCGTCCTCGTTGTTCTCTTTCTCACGCTGTGCGTAGTTCAGAGAAACGATATTCCGCTTATCTTTCAGGGCATTGAATCGTGCAATGTCCTTCATGATGTACTGGAACTCCGGATCTTTCGCGATGCGGTCGTTATGCGCTTTCAGCAGTTCTGGGCCAAATTGCGTCATATCACCCGCTTTCACGTAGGTCGCGGCATTGATGCTGTCCCACGGCAACGCGTTATCTTCAAACTTCTCGCCGGTTTCCGTCTCTTCCGTGCCTGTCGGCATCATGATGTCCGGCGTTACGCCCTTACGCTGCGTACTGCCGCCGTTCACGCGGTAGAATTTCTGAATGGTGTACTGAACCGAGCCCAGCGCAGGCCATTCCGGACGCAGCATCTGATCGTAAATACGATTCAGAGAGCGATACTGCTGAACGGTACCTTTCCCGAAGGTTGGCTCACCGACGATCAGCGCGCGACCATAGTCCTGCATTGCAGCGGCAAAGATTTCAGACGCGGAAGCACTGAAGCGGTCAACCAGGACCACCAGCGGGCCTTTGTAGTAGACCACACCGTCGTTGTCGGCATCTTCACGCACTTTACCGTTGTTATCGCGCACCTGAACCACCGGGCCAGATGGAATGAACAGACCGGAGAGTGAAACCGCTTCCGTCAGCGCCCCGCCGCCGTTACTGCGCAGGTCGATGATAATGCTGCTGACGTTCTGCTTCTCAAGCTTCTGCAGCTGAACTTTCACATCGTCAGTCAGCCCCACGTAGAAGCCAGGAATATCCAGAACACCCACCTTCTCTTTACCCACGGTTTTCACCGACATTTTCACCGCGCGGTCTTCCAGACGGATACGCTCGCGGGTCAGGGTAACGATACGGGTTTTGGTGCCTTTACCGGCTGGCAGAATTTCCAGACGAACCTTGCTGCCTTTCGGACCTTTGATCAGCGCAACCACGTCATCGAGACGCCAGCCGATCACGTCGACCATGTTCTGGCCTGTTTGTCCTACACCCACAATGCGATCGCCTACGCTAATCGCTTTGCTTTTGGATGCCGGGCCACCCGCGACCATGGAATTGATCACCGTGTAATCATCGTCCATCTGCAGCACCGCGCCGATACCTTCCAGAGACAGGCTCATCTCGGTATTGAACTGTTCGGTGTTGCGTGGAGAGAGATAGTTGGTGTGCGGATCGATTTCGTGTGCAAAGGCGGTCATCGCGAGTGAGAAAACATCCTCGCTGTTGGTCTGCGCCAGACGACGGATAGCAAATTTATAACGACGCGTCAGCGTGTCACGGATCTCTTTTTCGTCTTTGCCGGTCAGCTTAAGGCTCAGTTCGTCGTATTTAACTTTGCCGTCCCAAAGCGCATTCAACTCGGCTTCATCTTTAGGCCAGGGCGCTTTACTGCGATCCAGATTAAAGGTGTCGTTGCCGGTGAAGTCCATTGGACGTTTCAGCACTTTAAGCGCGTACTGATAGCGTTCAAAACGACGCTTTTGCGACAGGTTGTAGAGATCGTAGAACAGATCCAGCTTGCCTGAACGCAACTCGTCACCCACCTCGGATTTGCGCTTAGCGAACTGCTCGACATCGCTGGCGAGCAAAACGTTATGGCTGTAATCCAGCAAGTTCAGATAGCGGTCAAAGATTTTGGCCGAAAAGGCCTGATCGAGATCGAACTGACGATAGTGCGAGCGGGTAAAACGTGAGGTCACGCGCTCGCTCACCGTCGCGTGCTGCGTCTCTTCCTTGAGAACCGGAATTTGATCAACACGCGTGATATCGTCCACTGCAAAAGCGTGACCTGTTATGGCAAACAGGCCCGCCAGCGCGGTGAGCTTAAAAAAAGTGTTCATGCCAGGCTTGGCCTCCGTTTCAGAACAACAAGTGTTCTGCGCGTACAATCATTGACATACCAGAAGTCAGCTGTACACGAACGCCATCTTTGGTGATTTCCAGTACGGTGGCGTCCATAGCATTGTTACCCGCTTTTACCTTCAGCGCCTGACCTACGCTCAGGGCGTTAATGTCAGAAACCGGCGTATGGCGCGGCTCTTCACGAGGGGCACGCGGGGCTTTTGCTGCTGGTTTGTCTGCACGCGGTTTGCGATCGTTATTATCGTGACGACGCGGCGCAGGGCGTGGTTTACGCTCACGACGAGGCGCTTCTTCCTGGCCGTTTGCCGCGGCGGCTTCGCGTTTTTTCGCCTGCTGTTCTGCACGTTGTGCCTGAACGCGTGCTTTGGCTTCTTCAAGCTGCTTGCGCGCGTGCTCAACGTGCTGCTCGTCCAGCTCACCGCAAGGGTTGCCGTCGAGGTCCACGCGGGTAGCGCCTGGTTTGATACCGTACAGGTAACGCCAGCTCGAAGTATAAAGACGTAAGGCGGAACGCAGCTGAGTTTTGCTGAGGTTCATTTCCCCTTCAACACGCGCCACCAGATCCTGAAAAATACCGACTTTCAGGGGACGAGCTTCACCTTCCGCGCTGAAGCACTGCGGGAAACGCTCGGCCAGAAATGCGATAACTTCTTTACTGCTATTCAACTTAGGTTGATTTTCCATGAAATTTCCTGATTACAACGGACGTTGCCAACAAGCGCAGGCATGAACAGGCGTCATTATAATGACGCTATCAGTAAATGCTACGTTATCCGTTGATTATCCTGCGACGCTCGCAAAGAATTTTTGATAATCGGTTGCAGCGAGTACGTTTTCCAGATTCGCCACCAGCTCGCGTAGCCCCTGTTCGTCCTCGGTTGTAAAGCGACTGAAGACCGTACTGTCGATATCCAGAACGCCAATAATCTGATTTTTCACCACCAGCGGCAGAACGATTTCAGAATTACTGGCAGCATCACAGGCAATATGCCCGTCAAACGCATGAACATCTTCCACACGCTGGACCTGATTTTCGGCCACCGCCGTGCCGCATACGCCACGCCCTACCGGAATACGCACGCAGGCCAGTTTGCCCTGGAACGGGCCGAGCACCAGAGTTTCACCTTCCAGGAGGTAAAAGCCGGCCCAGTTCACGTCAGAGAGACGTTCAAACAGCAATGCGCTAGTATTTGCCAGAGTGGCTAAGAAGCTGGTCTCACCCGCCATCAATGCCTTAAAATCGCGGTTCAGATCCGCGTAGAATTCTGTTTTGTTCATTATTCAATCACTTAGTTGTCTTACAAATTTACCGCATAGCCTATTAAAATAAGCATTAAATGCGCTCATGCTCAAGATGAATCCGTTCATGAGTTATTATAACTTTCAACAATACTTATTTGTGCGCAGCTGATGGCCTTAAAAACAACCAAAATTACGCCGACAAGAAAGATAACTGTCCATACTGTGAGCGAAGCTTTGCCACGTGCACATTATCAGCGTTGCCCCCAGTGCGATACGCTTTTTATGTTGCCGAAGATGAAATCGCACCAAAGTGCCTTTTGTCCGCGCTGCGACGCCAAAATTCGCGATGGCCGCGACTGGTCGCTAACCCGTCTCGCCGCTATGGCCGTCACCATGCTGCTGCTGATGCCCTTCGCCTGGAGCGAACCGCTGCTGAAACTTTACCTGCTTGGCGTGCGCATTGACGCCAACGTACTGCAGGGTATCTGGCAGATGACCCGTCAGGGCGATCCCATCACCGCTGCCATGGTGCTGTTCTGCACCGTTGGCGCGCCGCTGGTGCTGGTCGCCGCCATTGCCTATCTGTGGTTTGGCAATATTCTCGGCATGAACCTTCGCCCGGTGCTGCTGATGCTGGATAAGCTCAAAGAGTGGGTGATGCTGGATATTTATCTGGTGGGCGTGGGCGTTGCGTCAATAAAGGTACAGGACTACGCCTTTTTGCAGCCCGGCATCGGACTCTTTGCTTTCATCAGCCTGGTATTGCTGAGCATACTGACGCTTATCCACCTGAACGTTGAACAGCTCTGGGAGCGATTTTACCCTCAGCGCCCCGCCACGCGTCCTGATGAAAATCTGCGCGTCTGTCTGGGATGTCACTATACCGGCTTGCCCGACGCGCGTGGTCGCTGCCCGCGGTGCCACATTCCGTTGAGACTGCGGCGCAACAACAGCCTGCAAAAATGCTGGGCCGCGCTGATCGCCTCTCTGGTGTTTCTGATCCCAGCCAATATGCTGCCGATTTCCATCATTTACGTGAATGGCGGGCGTCAGGAGGATACTATCCTCTCCGGGATTATCTCCCTTGCGCACAGCAACGTCGGGGTGGCGGCGATCGTCTTTATTGCCAGTATCCTGGTTCCCTTTACCAAAGTGGTGGTGATGTTTACCCTGCTCATCAGCATTCACTTTAAATGTGAACAAGGCTTACGGACCCGCATTCTGCTGCTGCGGTTCGTCACCTGGATTGGCCGCTGGTCAATGTTAGATCTGTTCGTGATTTCACTGATGATGTCGCTCATCAATCGCGACCAGCTACTTGCTTTTACAATGGGACCCGCGGCTTTTTATTTCGGCTCTGCGGTGATATTGACTATTCTTGCTGTGGAATGGCTGGATAGCCGCTTACTTTGGGATGCACATGAGTCAGGAAACCCCCGCTTCGCCGACTGAAGCGAGAATTAAAACAAAACGCCGCATTTCGCCATTCTGGTTGCTGCCCGTCATCGCCCTGATGATTGCAGGCTGGCTTATCTGGACGAGCTATGAAGATCGCGGGAGTACCGTCACCATTGATTTCCAGACCGCCGACGGCATCGTCGCCGGGCGAACGCCCGTTCGCTTCCAGGGGGTTGAAGTGGGTACGGTTCAGGACATCTCCCTTGGAAAAGGGCTGAACAAGATTCAGGTGCGGGTCAGTATTAAATCTGACATGCAGGATGCCCTGCGCAGCGAAACGCAGTTCTGGCTGGTCACGCCAAAAGCCTCTCTGGCCGGCGTGTCAGGGCTGGATGCGCTCGTGGGCGGTAACTATATTGGCATGATGCCGGGTAAAGGAGAGCCGCAGGATCACTTTGTTGCCCTGGATACACAGCCCAAGTACCGCCTCAATAACGGCGATTTAATGATCCATCTGCAGGCGCCGGACCTCGGTTCTCTGAACAGCGGTTCGCTGGTCTATTTCCGCAAAATCCCGGTTGGTCGCGTGTACGATTACGCGATCAACCCGAATAAACAGGGCGTCACCATCGACGTGCTGATCGAACGTCGCTTCACCAATCTGGTGAAAAAAGGCAGCCGCTTCTGGAACGTCTCCGGCGTGGATGCGGACGTCAGCCTGAGCGGTGCGAAAGTGAAGCTGGAAAGTCTGGCCGCGCTGGTGAATGGTGCCATTGCCTTTGACTCCCCGGAAAATTCAAGCCCCGCCACCGCGGATGACTCATTTGGATTGTACGCTGACCTGGCGCACAGCCAGCGCGGCGTGCTCGTCAAACTCGCCCTGCCCGATGCTAAGGGGCTAAAAGCGGGTTCGACGCCGCTGATGTATCAGGGGTTGCAGGTTGGTCAGCTCACCAAAATGACGCTCAACCCGGGCGGCTCGGTCACCGGCGAAATGACTGTCGATCCGAGCGTGGTCGATCTCCTGCGCGAGAAAACGCGTATCGAAATGCGCAGTCCAAAGCTCTCTCTGAACGATGCCAGCCTCAGCACGCTGTTGACCGGCAATACGTTTGAGCTCATCCCCGGCGAAGGTAAACCCAGCAATAGCTTCGTGATTGCCCCGGCGGATAAATCCCTGCTGCAAAAGCCGGGCGTAGTGACCGTCACCCTGAATGCGCCAGAAAGTTACGGAATCGAAGCCGGTCAGCCGTTAATTTTACACGGCGTGCAGGTCGGCCAGGTGCTGGAGCGTAAGCTCTCCGCGAATGGCGTGACCTTCTCGGTCGCCATCGATCCGCAGTACAGCGACCTGGTGCACGGCGACAGCAAATTCGTGGTGAACAGTCGCGTCGATGTGAAGGTGGGACTGGACGGCGTGGAGTTCCTCGGCGCCAGCGCCAGCGAATGGGTTAACGGCGGCATCCGCATTCTGCCCGGCGATAAAGGCCCCGTTCGCGACAGCTATCCTCTGTATGCCAACCTGGAGAAAGCGGTTGAAAACAGCCTGAGCGATCTCCCTACCACCACGCTGACGCTAAGCGCCGAGACGCTGCCGGACGTACAGGCGGGCTCCGTGGTGCTCTACCGCAAGTTTGAGGTCGGGGAAGTTATCACCGTTCGCCCGCGTGCGGATGCGTTTGATATCGAACTGCATATCAAGCCGGAGTACCGCAAGCTGCTGACGCCAAACAGCGTCTTCTGGGCCGAAGGCGGCGCGAAAGTTCAGCTTAACGGTAACGGGCTGACCGTGCAGGCCTCCCCGCTCTCACGCGCGCTGCGCGGAGCGATTAGCTTCGATAATCTCAGCGGCGCGGGCGCGAATCTGCGTAAAGGCGATAAGCGTATTCTCTTCCCGTCCGAAACCGCCGCACGCGCCGTGGGTGGACAGATTACACTGCACGCGTTCGATGCCGGCAAGCTGGCGGAAGGCATGCCAATTCGCTATCTCGGCATTGATATCGGGCAGATCCAGAAGCTGACGCTGATTACCTCGCGCAACGAGGTGCAGGCCACCGCCGTGCTGTACCCGGAATATGTGCAGACCTTCGCCCGGACGGGTTCGCGCTTCTCGGTGGTCACGCCGCAGATCTCGGCCGCGGGCGTTGAGCATCTCGACACCATCCTGCAGCCGTACATCAACGTTGAGCCGGGCCAGGGCAATGCCCGTCGTGATTTCGAGCTGCAGGAAGCCACGATCACCGACTCGCGCTACCTTGGCGGCCTGAGCATCGTGGTGGAAGTGCCGGAAGCGGGCTCGCTGAGCATCGGCACCCCGGTACTGTTCCGCGGCATTGAAGTGGGTACGGTCACGGGCCTGACGCTCGGTACGCTCTCCGACCGCGTAATGGTGGCGTTACGCATCAGCGAGCGTTACCAGCACCTGGTCCGCAATAACTCGGTATTCTGGCTGGCATCCGGCTATTCGCTGGACTTTGGCCTGACGGGAGGCGTGGTGAAAACCGGCACCTTCAACCAGTTCATTCGCGGCGGTATCGCGTTTGCCACGCCGCCGGGCACGCCGCTGGCACCAAAAGCGCAGCCGGGTAAACACTTCCTGCTGCTCGAAAGCGAACCGAAAGAGTGGCGTGAATGGGGAACCGCCCTGCCGCGTTAATCTGACAGGCTCCGGTGTCAACGCACCGGAGCCTTTATGTTACACTGCGCACCTGAACTTTTCCCTGTGGTGTGCCCGTGGCTCAAAACTCCGTATTTCTTCCTGAACAATTCCTGGCGCAGATGCGCGAGGCGCTTCCCTCTCACCTGTCGTTAGACGATTTTATCGCCGCCTGCCAGCGTCCGTTACGCCGAAGTATTCGCGTCAACACGCTGAAAATCAGCGTCGATGATTTTCTGGCGCTGGTCTCGCCGTACGGCTGGCAGCTTACGCCGGTCCCGTGGTGCGCCGAGGGTTTCTGGATCGAACGCGATGACGAAGCCTCGCTGCCGCTGGGCAGTACCGCTGAACATCTGAGCGGTCTGTTCTATATTCAGGAAGCCAGCTCGATGCTGCCGGTGGCCGCCCTGTTCGCCGATGGCAATGCGCCTGAACGCGTGATGGATGTTGCCGCGGCGCCCGGCTCGAAAACCACGCAAATTGCCGCCCGGATGGGTAACCACGGGGCGATACTCGCCAACGAGTTTTCCGCCAGCCGCGTGAAGGTGCTGCATGCCAACATCAGCCGCTGCGGTATTCATAATGTTGCCCTGACGCACTTCGACGGACGCGTGTTTGGCGCCGCCTTACCGGAAGCCTTCGATGCCATTCTGCTGGACGCCCCCTGCTCCGGCGAAGGAGTGGTGCGTAAAGATCCCGATGCGTTAAAAAACTGGTCCGTGGAAAGCAACCTTGAGATCGCCGCCACGCAGCGCGAGCTGATCGAGAGCGCATTCCATGCCCTGCGTCCAGGCGGCACGCTGGTCTATTCAACGTGCACCTTAAACCGCGATGAAAACGAAGACGTCTGCCTGTGGCTGAAAGCGAACTACCCGGATGCCGTGGAGTTTCTGCCGCTTAACGATCTGTTCGCCTCGGCACAGGAGGCGGTCACGCCGGAGGGTTTCCTCAACGTGTTCCCGCAGATTTACGACTGCGAAGGGTTCTTTGTGGCGCGTCTGCGTAAAACGCAGGCGGTTGCTCCCCTGCCCGCGCCTAAATTTAAGGTCGGCAACTTCCCGTTTGCTCCCCTTAAAGGTCGCGATGCAGCACAGCTTGAAGCCGCCGCCAAAAAGGTTGGGCTGGTCTGGGATGAGAGTCTGCACCCCTGGATGCGTGATAAAGAGATATGGCTGTTCCCGGCACAGATCGAGCCGCTCATCGGAAAGGTCCGTTTTTCGCGAATCGGGATCCGCCTGGCGGAAGTGCATAACAAAGGCTATCGCTGGCAGCATGAGGCCGTTATCGCCCTTGCCGGATGCGAGAATACCTTTGCCCTGACGCATCAGGAAGCCGAAGAGTGGTACCGTGGTCGCGATGTCTATCCGGACAGCACGCCATCAGGCGATGAAGTGATAGTGACGTATCAGGGATATCCGCTGGGGCTGGCAAAAAAAGTCGGCTCAAGGCTGAAAAACAGCTATCCGCGCGAGCTGGTTCGGGATGGCCGTCTGTTTACCGGTAACGATCGCACAGCCTGAAAAAAAGCGCATTTTTTTACTGGCGATTTTGCTCTCCTTGTCTACGATCAAAAATGGGTGATCGCACTGGTCATACCAGATTTTGACAACCGACCCGGAGAGCACTATGACGAAAACCAGCGTGCGTATTGGCGCTTTTGAGATCGACGACGCAGAGCTGCGCGGCGAAGCACAAGGCGATCGAACGTTAAGTATTCCCTGCAAATCCGACCCGGATTTGTGCATGCAGCTCGATGCATGGGATGCAGACACCAGCGTCCCGGCAATACTTGATGGCGAACATTCTGTCCTTTACCGTGAGCATTACGATAGCAAAACCGATGCCTGGGTCATGCGTCTTGCCTGACCTAAAGAGAACCCGCCCGAAGGCGGGTTATTTATTACTGCAGCTGCGCCAGCGTGAAGTAACCGTCGAAAACAGCCCCCGTATCAATGTAGTGCAGATTATTAAAATCGTATCTTCTGTCGAGGGGCGTATGCCCAAACCAGAAATGATCCGCGCCGCTGATGCCCTCTCCTTTGCCCACCATAAATCCCATCAGCCTGTCGCGGTTCCATAAGACGCGCTGGGCGCTAACCGGTTTTTGCCAACAGTATTCCGCGGCCGGATAATCAGCATGGGCAATCACATTCAGACCGTTCGCACAGGTTATCTCGATGATATGCGGTAAATCGCGACAGGCGTCGAGCAACGACAGGGCAAGCTGCTGCTGGTCGCGTTCAAGATGCGAAAACCATATTCCACCATTCATCGTCCAGAGAGAAAAATCGTTATTATCCAGACTGTCGAGAGCCATTTGCTCATGGTTTCCACGCACGGCACGAAACCATTTTTCATGAATTAACTGCAGGCATTTAACGCTATCAGGGCCACGATCGATCACATCCCCGACTGAAATAAGTAAATCCTCATATGGGTTAAAATGACGGCGTTTAAGCTCATCCATAAGCCACTGGTAACAACCGTGTATATCGCTGACAACCCAGACGTGACGCCACATCCCACCTTCAATTCGCTGATACATAGGACCTCCTTTAAACAGTATAGCCGCCGCAGAAAAGGCAACAGACAGGCGCGGTCATCACGAAGTCAAACAAACGGTAAACCAAACAGAAATAAAGATCCTCGCGCTATTAATCCCTTTTTATTGGCTCTTTAGAATAAGGGTATAAAAAAAGAGGGTCTTCACGTGTCTAATACGCACCTGCATAACGATGTTTTTTATCCGCATCGCACAAATATTATTTCCGAGCTGGTGAACGGCAAACGCGTGCCGGGTCCGATCTGGCGCAAACGCGAATATCGTCTGAAGTTCCTTTTACGCTCGCTTCTGTTCTGGTCCTCCACCCATCGCATGCTGGAAGCCCTTTCGGGTCGCGACGATTTCGACAGGCTGCTGGCCTCTCAAATTACGTTGCCCAGCAAGACCCACCGACAGTATCTGATGCGCGGCCTGACGGCTAACGATCGCGCCGACGCTATCGTCAACCATTACTACTGGATTGATAGCCTGAAAGAGAGCGGTCTCGCTCAGGCCCTGACGAGCCCGCAGGAGCAAACCGTTGTGCAGTTCCATGCTAAAGACGGCGTAACCTATACGGTCAATGCTTCCTCTGCGGGAAAAGCCGAGCGCGAAGGAGAAAGCACGCTGTGGCTACACGACAACGAGGATACGCTGCTGGCCAGCCTGACCTTTAGCGTCGCACGCAGCAACGGTCAACAAGTCATGGTCATTGGCGGGCTTCAGGGGCCCCGTCGCTGCGTATCACGAGACGCCATTAAACAGGCCACCCGCGCCTGCCACGGCCTGTTCCCTAAGCGCGTATTGATGGAAGTTCTTTTTCAGCTGGCTGCGCAGTCATCTGTCCGGGCGATTTTTGCCGTCAGCGACGAGGGGCACGTTTTCCGCGCGTTGCGATATCGCCTGAGCAAAGGCCGCCATTTCCACGCCAGCTACGATGAATTTTGGGCATCTCTGGACGGTAAAAAGCTTTCGGCCTTCTGCTGGCAGCTGCCGCTGCAAATGGAGCGTAAATCCCTTGAAGAGATTGCCAGTAAAAAACGTGCCGAATACCGCCGTCGCTTTGAGCTGCTCGATGAAATAGAGGCGTCCGTGAAGTCCCGCTTTTAACGATGACTCTTGCTTTATCCGACTGTACACGAAAATTTAACAAAACTGGCAAAAAGGGCTGGACTTCGGCATGCTGTGTTGTGTTATGTTTTAGCAGGACGTACAGGATGTACGCGCTGTATGAGAAAGATTGCGTTGGGATTACGCGTTTACTTTCATACAGATAAAAAGAGACCGAATACGATTCCTGTTTCCGCTACAACCAGCCTTTCTTGATAGCATTCAAGCACTTACATATCAGAAACCCGTTAAATACGGGTTTCAATGCTTACCAATACATCCATTCAATATCAAACCGTTGCCACGTTTTTCGAGTGGGCGACGAGTGTACTTCGGGATCGGTTCGATCCGAAATATCCCTAACTTTGCGTAGCTCCTTCCAGTTTCGCAAAGCCCCGCTTTACCGCCTCGCTGACTTCCATCATCATGCCCCTGTTTCAAAATCATAAAGTTTCGGTGCGCACCTGTTTTTTCTCCCTGCCCTATACTTTCAGTCTGACTGACTGGAGGTTTCTATGTGTGGACGTTTTGCACAAGCACAAACCCGTGAAGAATATCTGGCTTACCTAGCCGATGAAGCTGATCGCGACATCGCATACGACCCGGAACCGATTGGCCGGTACAACGTCGCGCCGGGTACCAAAGTCCTACTGCTGAGCGAACGAGACGAACAGTTGCACCTCGATCCTGTCCTGTGGTCTTACGCGCCCGGGTGGTGGGATAAAGCACCTCTGATAAACGCGCGCGTCGAGACGGCGGCCACAAGCCGCATGTTTAAGCCGTTATGGCAGCATGGCCGGGCGATCTGCTTTGCGGATGGATGGTTTGAATGGAAGAAAGAAGGCGACAAGAAACAGCCCTACTTCATTCACCGCGCCGACGGACAGCCAATATTTATGGCCGCGATCGGCAGCACACCATTCGAGCGCGGCGATGAAGCAGAAGGTTTTCTGATAGTGACATCGGCAGCAGATAAAGGTCTGATAGATATTCACGACCGTAGGCCACTGGTTATGTCGCCTGAAGCGGCCCGGGTGTGGATGCGCCAGGATATAGGCGGAAAAGAGGCTGAAGAGATAGCGGCCGACGGTGCTGTGCCAGCAGACAAGTTTATCTGGCACGCTGTGACGCGCGCCGTGGATAATGTGAAGAACCAGGGGCCGGAGCTAATCGAGGCGGTACAATGAAAAGTTAAAGAGACCAGACGCGTTCTAAATGAGCGAGAAGTGAACATTAGATAGGCATCGCCTTGCTATCCGCCCATATTAAAGCCGGATTTTTGAAAATCTCTGTAGACTTCCGGATTGTTGAAGGCCGGGAATTTAGCTTTATGGGCTGCTGATTCAATCGCTTTGCAATAGGCTTTATTACCATTGCTGGTTGATATTTTTAAAGCCGTGCCATCCTGAGCAAATTCAATATGCAACCTGCATTTTTTTCCCTTCCAGTTCTGAGGCTCATCAAGTTTGTCATTTATTGCCGCCCTGATTGCCCGAGCTTGCTTACCCCATTCATCCTGATCATCCCAGCGTCCTGAACTGCAATTACCCGTAGCTGTGGTCTTATGGCAGTCGGAAGGATGCAACGGCGCACAACCCGCGACCAGACTGAACGCAATAGTTAATATAACGATTTTCTTTACTGGATTAGATAATCCCATATCTTTCCCCTAATTCCCTTTAAACCTCAGCAATGTTGCCACATTCTTCCTTCATTCTGCCATCTTTTTAACCACTAATTTTTTTGCAATAGCAATTCCTCGTCCCCTTCAGGAATATAGCGGACCAAGACATCAAGAAAATTTATCGGACTCTAAGCAGATCTGAAAATCTCGTCGTATATCTAGGCGACAGCATTTCCCGCTTCATCTGCCATTGCTGCTGTATGCCCTGCCCGGCAAAGTAGAGCGTGCCTTTTCCATCTTTAGCGTTCAGGTGATCGAGCACCTCCATCAGTCTGTCACTTCCTGCGCGCGGTGCGTTTTCATCAAAAAGGTTGAGCTGAGCCACCCCTTGGCTGAAGAAGTCGCCCAGCATAATGCCAGCCTTTTGATAGCGGTGACCATCCTTCCAGATTTTGTCCAGGCACTTTACTGCGGCGTTGATGATGTCGCGGGAATCTTGGGTGGGGGTGAGAAGCTTCATTGAAGCACTGTTACCGTAATACGGCTCATTAAGCGCGAATGGTGAGGTTTTCACGAACGCAGAGATAAAGCGGCAGTACTGATGCTCGCTGCGAAGCTTTTCGGCGCCACGCGCCGCATAGCTGCAAATGGCCTGGCGCATCTGTTCGTACCCGGTGACGCGTTCGCCAAATGACCGACTGCAGACAATTTCCTGTTTTGCCGGTGCAAACTCCTCCAGATCGAGACATGGCTCACCGCGCAGCTCCCGGACGGTTCGCTCCAGCAAGACATTAAAATGTTTGCGAATAATCCAGGTGCTTTGCTCTGAGAGGTCTAGGGCTGTTTTTATGCCCATAGCGTTAAGCTTTTTGCTGATGCGCCTGCCGACGCCCCAGACGTCCTCCACTGGAACCAGAGAAAGCAGTCGGCGCTGGCGATCGATATTAGATAGGTCCACTACCCCACCCGTTTGCCGCTGCCATTTTTTGGCGGCATGGTTTGCGAGCTTCGCCAGTGTCTTTGTCTGGGCAATGCCAACCCCGACAGTCAGGTGCGTACGCTTCAGAACCGTCGCGCGGATTTCTTTGCCGAACTCTGTAAGGTCCCGACAGTTGCGTACGCCAGTCAGGTCGCAAAAAGCTTCGTCGATGCTGTAAATTTCGACGCGAGGGCTCATTTCCTCGAGCGTCGTCATTACCCGGTTCGACATGTCTGCGTACAGCTCGTAATTGCTGCTGAAGCAAACAACGCCAGCGCGCCGGAATAAGTCCTTTTGCTTGAAGAATGGTTCCCCCATTGTAATTCCGGCGGCCTTGGCCTCGGCGCTGCGCGCGATTACACAGCCATCATTGTTCGAGAGAACAACAACCGGGCGCCCTCTCAGATCTGGCCTGAACACGGTCTCGCATGATGCGTAGAACGAATTCACATCACAGAGCGCGAACATACTTAGCTCGCCGATTTGACGATGAAAGTCACGACACCGAATACATCAAGCGTATCTTCGCTGCCAACGATGATCGGTGAGTAAGCGCTGTTCATCGGCATGAGCTGGACTGTCGGGCGCAGCTGCAGTCGTTTAACAGTGAACTCCCCTTCTACAGCGGCGATGACAATATCACCGTGCTCAGCGGTCCTGGAACTATCCACCACCAGCAGATCGCCGTCGCTGATCCCGGCCTCAATCATCGAGTCGCCTGCAGCTTTTACGAAATACGTCGAACTGGGATGGGACACAAGCAACTCATTGAGATCAATGCGCTGTTCAACGTAGTCTGCTGCAGGACTGGGGAACCCACATTGCACCAAATCGCTGAACAGCGGGATAGCAATAATTTCGCGTAATTCTGCCGGTCTGAAGAACTCCATGATGCATACCTCTAACACTGTTTTTATATACAGTAGTTTTAACTGAGGCACTGATCAAGATGGTCACTTGTTTCTGTGTGGCTACTTCCTGGCCGCTTCGCTTCTAAGCCTGTAGGGCTATTAGTTTTTTAGTATTTGTAAATTTCAGAAGGATGAGTGTCGATCGCTCACTTTGAATACTACATGAAGGGGTTTTCGTCTGAACCGACTGGGCGAATGGTATGCGTAACAACACCAACCAGGCGAACATCATCTAGCGCATCGCCTTCTATGACCTCGCCATCATCAGTAATGAGCGCTTCACCGGCCCAGTACGCATGCTGCTGGCGGCCGCAAAACCAGATGAGCAATGTATCTCCGCGCTTAAACAGCGTTGAGTTCTCTATGACATCATACCCTTCCTGCGTTTCCACAATGGTTGCTGATTGAGAAAGGAATGGCTCTACGGCCGTAGCGAATGCGACGGGCATGTCTGCTGTGCTAGGCATAGTCACCTCACGAATAAACTGTATATATACACAGTATTATTAATACGGGACAGGGATCAAGCGAAGCGAGTGAATTGATTTATAAGTGGCGGTTGGTGCTGGGAATTTAGTTGTGAAAAACCCGCCGAAGCGGGTTTGAATGATTAAGCAGCCTTAGAATCGTTAAATGGAAAAAGCCCGCCTGGGTGGGCTGTGCATCACGATACTGATTTTAGTTGCTGCCTGACTAGCAGCCTGTAGAGCATATCTATCACAAAGTTTGTCAAGGTTACGACGTATCTGGTCGACAACAAGTAACCAAGCACTAAGCTAACTGTCACTGCCAAAGCAATGGCTTTCCAGGTCACGGGCATCGAACTGATGACCTGTGGCCAGAAATAGTATTTCACGATCAGGCCGTGCCACAGATAGACGTACAATGAATTTTTCCCGATGACCCCGAACATTTTGCAATTTGCCATTGCAAAAGAGAATAGTATTATGGTTATAAATGCTATGGGGTAATACTCTATCCGCTGAATTATACCCATTTCATTTGTATAACCGAAAGCTCCAAATGGAGCAACACCGTACAAGAAGTAACGATTAAATGGTAGATTCATAAGAGGAATTGAAACTAACAGTGCAAGCGATCCCAAAGATAGTAAGTGCTTTACTTGAACGCCTTTGAGCTTCTCTTGTTGTGGATTTAACATCACCCCTATCAAATAAAACGGGAAGAATATAATCGTTCGAAATACACCATATGTGTATCCATCTACAGAAGTTAATGATATCAAAATTGAGAGCAATATCGACAAAGGAATTGCAAAGCGAACAATCATTACCAACGGAGTCATGAGTCGCCAAAAGAACATACTAACGAGAAACCAGAGTATCCAGTTTGGTGTTAAAGTCCTCAGATAACCTGAAATATTCTCCGTATTAAGTAGATCTGGCAATTCATAGATAACACTAAACATTAATAAAGGAATAACTATCCCTTTCATCAATGAATTCCATTTGATGCTTGATGAGTACCCTGAAAGATAACCAGATAAAAGAACAAAGGCCGGGATATGAAAAAGATAGACAAAATTATAAATATCGCTAAGCATCCGATTGGCATTTATAAGAGGCTCGATCATGTGCCCAAATATTACTAACAACATAAGCGCGCCTTTGATGTTGTCTATCTTTTCATCCCTTTGTTGCATCGTAGTCTCACTGGTATCGGTATATTTTTGATGCCTCATACCCTATCAAATGAGGCGTTGATATGCACTAATTTTCAGCCTGCCGTTATCTGTGCCTCGTACGCAACACCAGTCTCAACGTTACCGAGACAAATTACGGTCTGACTTCTATACTTACCAACATTTCTAGCAGCCAATGTTTTTGTTCCTCCTCCGATTGAGTAGCAAATATTTCCAGTGACGACCTGATTCAGGAATTCATTATCTATACCAATATTGCCAGAGACATCATTTCCAGTAACTACTACCCTATCCATGTTTATGGTTTGGGTACCTTTGCTCGCCACTAAATTAAAGGTACTTTCAATGGTATTATTAGTAATTGTTCCACTTCTGGTACCATACAAAGCGATCCCTGCAAAATTTGAGGCACCTGAAGCGTATGTACCAATTTGTTGAACTTTATTATTGTCAATTTTCACATTAATGATATCGTCAACTGATATGTGCGTTCTAAAGCAGCCGCGCAGAATGTTATTACTTATAAGCACGTTTCGGTAAGACCCGGTAGAGTCAGTTCCATTCCCTTTTATCTGGATGCCCCTGTGATCTGCACCTGTAACATTATCCATTTCCCAAACAATTTGATTGTCAGAAATAATAACATCGGCATTGACAACATTAGCGCTTGGCCTGAGTATAATTGGATAAAATGTTACAGTGTCAGGATATCCATTCGCTTTTGAATATAAAATTCTGTTCCTGCTTATAATGACACCGGACCAACCAATGCATTTAATCCCCGCTTTACTTACGAACATATCACAATCTGTAATTCGCAAATCAACCCAGCGACTCCCCGTCACCCCTGAATGACTCCCCACCGCAGATGACCAGTCACTAAATGTGCAACGGTTGATAACTATTTTTCCGCAAACCGTTAAATCATATGGTCCGAACCACGGGAAGGGGCCGCCATCTATTGCTGCGTCCAGCTGAATACACTCTCCGTCATACATATCCAGACCGCCACGACTGAATCTACAATCCTCAATCACCCCGTCATAAGTAGCATTGAGTTCTATTGCGTGCCAACGGCCAGGGACGTTATTGATTTCCAGCCTTGAAATTCTTACAGACGTGGCGTGTCCTGTGCCTACAGGTGTGCAGGGGGCTGGATAATCATCCATTCGCGCGTCAATGGTAAAATCTTGAAGTGCGATGCCGACCGTTGCTCCATAACCGCCGACCGTGCCGTCTGATTTATTCATGAAGAGCGAATTTGTCGATCCTTCTCGCAGGACGACCGTATTGCCTATCCCCATTCCGGATACGACTGTGTAGGAGGGGATGCTGGCTATGCTTGACATTAACCAGGTTCCGGCGGGGATAACCGGCGCTCGATTGTGAATCATCGCTCGGTTCAAAACTTCCCCGAGATCTGTAATAGTTGTATCTGGGTTATTCGACAGCCCCCAGTTGAAGAGATCCATCCCTGTTGGCGTGCCAAGCCTTTGCCAGTATCCGCTCATAGCTGTCGATTTGATATAAATACCTTCATCATGCCAGCCTTCCGGAATGCTCTCAATGTAGACAAAGTCTCCTCCACCAACGGTAGTGAAGGGCTGATAGCCTTTTACTTGGATTCGTTCACCTGCCTTTGCCGTGACATTCTTCAGTTCAGCAATAGTTTCGCAAATTCCAACAAGCTTGCTACCGTCAAAGGAGGCAAGATTTGTCCGCAACGACCCATCCCCAACTGAAATCCATTTTCCAAGTCCAATTCCCCCTGCAGTTTCGGGCGTGGAGCCTGGAGGAACTACAATGCCACCTGAAGGAATAGCTCCATCCCAGCGATAGTATTCACCAGTGGAGGTATCTCGGAGGATTTCGTTATGCCGCGTGATAGTCGCGCCAGCCTGGAACGAATCTACAGTGATATACCCATATGCCGCGATAGCTGCCTGTGATTCATTCACAAAATTAGAGATCGCGTTTTCACCATTCTGCTCAAATACCTGTAGCGACTCTCCGAATGCTACCTCCCTCCCATGATTGGTCTGATGCTTATTGCCAAAGCGATCAACATAGTACGTCTGGGTAGTGCTGGTTACTTCCTCGTCAATTTTTCCCGCGTTAAACTTCAGGTCGCGAGGTGATTCGCTTGGTACTGGATTTTGTGTTGGTTGAGTAGCCATATTGATTCCATAAAAAAACCCGGCGCAGTGGCCGGGTTGTGATGGTCTGGAAGGTTCTTATTGGTAAATAAGATCGCTATATTCAGCGAGGGTTAATGCGGTGCTTCCCTTGCCGTCTGGTTGCTTAGCCGTGATAGTCCACTGCCCTGCATCAAGCTCCTGAGAAGTGGCAATGACGTATCGGGAAGGTGACTGGACGTTGAAACCATCAAATAGATTGAGCTCGATATTCGGGATAGCTGCCGTAAAGCCGAACGCAGTATCAGCACGCAGAGAGGCCGGGTATCGCGCCGTGGTGGCGCCGGAAGAATCCGTGACCTGCACAAACATGGTTCCTGAGAAATTGATACGCTCACTGGTCTCGAAGTCATTCCCGACTCGCGAAACGATATAACCGGCCTGCTGGTTGGTGTCGTATGTGTCCGGCACCTGAACCATGTCACCGATGTTTACCCACTCTCCGTCGGCCATGGCGGTGATTTGCATGGTCATGCGGGAGTAGATAAGCCGCTTGCACTCGCGAAGCGCGCGCTCGTCTGCCTGGAAGCGATTCCTGACGTACAGCATTTCGAACTTCTTCGCTTTGGCCGGCGATCCTTCAATGATGGAATTGCCTGATATCCGGTACCGGACAAAGTCCTGCTTATTGGTGTCCGGGTTGCGATACTGCACCTCCACGCCGTCATAGCCGCCAGGAAGCGTCATGTCGTAGGAGAGCGAGTAACCATCAGGCCTGGTGTTTGAGCGGTTAAATATCGTGGCCGCAGACGTCTTTTTTCCGTCTCTGGTGAATGACAGCACGCCATTGTCGTCGTAAACCGATACGCTGGCGGCGTCGCAAATAGTCTCCATCCTCGATCCGAGCGACACATCCTCATCGTCAAAGGTAAAATCGAAATACCCCAGACGCGGGTCGATAGCGTCAATTTGAGCCTGTATCTGGTACAGACCGTAAATATCAATGCTCGACTCCGGCTGTTGCCCAACCACCAGCCAGTTAAACAGCGCAATATCTGCAAACTTGCGCGATGGCCTGAGCGTGTAGTCGACCTGCTGCGTCGTCATGTTGTAGCTGATGACGTGGCGGGTGATTAGCGCGTTGTACTTCCTATCGCGCCCGCTTGTGGCGTTCTCTGTAGCCCTGACCTTCACCATTACCAGAGAATCTTCAGCATGAACGACGTTAGTTCTGACGTTTACCGCGTGGATTTCTTCGACCTGAAGTTTACTGGCATCGCTACTGTTATCGGTCCTCTTGAAGGTGATCGCATAACGTCCAAACCCGCCAGCCGGGGTGAGCTTGTCAGTCCGGTTAAACGTCTCCGACATGTATTGGTGTGGCGTCGTCTGCCGGTATGTAAACGTCTGTTCAGTTCCGGGGATCATATTGTTGTCATTGTCGACCTTCCAGATGTTTACAACCCAGTTCGTTTCGCTTTTCCCGCCGAGCCCGGACTGCGTATGCAGCCACAGCTGGCTTGATGGTATCGGAGAGAAGAACGGACCGACGATCAGCGCGGCGTTATCGTTCAGGATGAACTTGGTTGTGTTAATTGTGGCGTCCTGGATGGGGATGGACGGACCATTCAGGTTATCGAACGTGAACGTGTAATAGTAAACCGGACTGACAACAGACCCATCGTTTGTCTCCGCAAAGCTGATAAGGCGCCCTGACAGCGTGACATCTTCCGTTCGAGTACCGCCGGTGATCGGGTACGTAACGTTAATAGTGAACGTTACCGGGTGCGGGAAAGTCAGGTCAGCGAAGTAATCGAAGTCCGCCTGTTTAACGATTTTCATCGCTATCTGGCCGCCAGCATATACGCCGCTGATGACGGTGTTTGCTGTCGCCGTCTCGATCGGGAAATCGCCGCTCTCGTTAAGGCCTGGCACTTCCTGCCCGTCGACATCGTCGAATTGATAGCCCTCATTCACTACCGGAATGACATCACCTGGCTGGTAAATGGTGTAGCTTGCACCAGCCATAGAACCGAGGTTCGACTCAGAGAAGCGCACTGACGTTACGTCGTATTTCCCCAGACCAAATACCATCAGCTCAGTGATGTATTTCAGGTTGCTGATGTATTCGAATAGCGATTCCTGAGCCAGATCCGGGAAAGAGCGGACCTGGCCGAAATTGTCCGGCTTGGCCTCGCCATTGCGCGCGATGTTAGTCTGCCCCTTCAGGCTGTTATTCGGTGAGGTCTTGCTGTTTCCGGCACCGGCGTTCGTGTTTGGCTTCGGTATTAGCGAAGACAACACCTTTTGGGTGAATTTGATTGGGTTCAGGTGCTCGAGCGGATTTAACAACGTGCCGACAAGACCGCCACTTTTCGGCTGGTCGAAGATTATTACCCGGTCGTCGCCCTGAAGTGCAAAATCCAGTTCGTCATCAGGCTGCAGTTCTTTGCCGTTAACGTTGATGCGAATATCGCGGTGAAAACTTTCCTGCTCAAGCCACTCGGAAAATACCGTGCCGGCTTTAACAATCGCCCGGTCCTTCGGCATCCCCGGAATGCGCTGAATCTCGATTACCGGCATAGGTGTAAAACTCCACTCTGGTGAATAGCTTCTGAATGGTCCGGATGGCGTCGAACCTGACGTGTCCATTTTCCCCGCGACTGTGCAGCGCGCGACCGTCGACAATCAGACCAACATGCACCGGCTGACTGCCAACCCAGGCGACGAAGATCCCGTCCTCCGTGAAAGTGGCGCCCGGCTGCCAGAACACGACATCAGCGTCATAGCACGTCATGAAGTCGCGCCCGGATTCGTAATCCACCGTCTGGTGAATCTCGATCCCCAGAACGTGGCGGTAATAGAGGACCACCAGGCCCCAGCAGTCAGCAGCGTCAAAGCTGCAGGCGCGATTATTCCAGGGGATGCCCTCAACCAACGAAATGAACTCGTCTTTAAGCATTCTGGAGCCCCGGATATTCTTCGACTGTGTACAGCCGACCGACGTTGCGATTAAGCGGATTTACGCGCGTCAGGCTGCACGTCACGTCCTTGTCGTCCATCGAGCAGTCACTGACGTAGAGCGTCCACGACTTGATGGCCGTGGACATGTCGGCTGCATCAAACTGCTGGTACGTCGCCGAGATTGGCGTGATGCGCGAGTAGGCTTTCCACTGCTTTAGTTGCTGCTTGAAGTCCTGCGCCAGTCGGCCAAATTTGACGGTGCTGTCGAGGATCGGCGTGTTGCTCTGCTGGCTTTCGGTTAACTCCATGCGGCAAGGTGTGTAGACCTGGCCGCCGAGCGTTTTGGGGAAAATCTGGTTATTGACGAGCCTGATATAGCCAAAGACCGGGCTGTAAAACGTGATGGTTTCGTACAGGATCCGGTTTGGCCTTCGGCTCTGAAATTCTCTGAGCGTCGGCATTATGGCACCTTAGGTAAACTCTCCGGGTCGCGCCCGTCAGGATAGCCCGTGACAATGATGTCCAGCCATGATCCCCACGGCGGCGGCAACTCAACTATAATGTCGTCAAACTCGTCATCAGAGTTAACCAGCTCGCGCGCAACTACATCACCGCTCCACGTGAAA
Source organism: Enterobacter sp. CGMCC 5087 (assembly GCF_003144775.1). NCBI lineage: Bacteria > Pseudomonadati > Pseudomonadota > Gammaproteobacteria > Enterobacterales > Enterobacteriaceae > Enterobacter > Enterobacter sp. CGMCC 5087. The sequence goes on from NZ_QFXN01000109.1 coordinate 67,854, forward strand.
ATGGACCCGGACTGTGACCATGACGGCCAGGAGAGAAAGTGCAATTCCTGAACCTCTACGCCGGTGTCTCCGGTCCCGGTGCCAATCGGCATCGTGAACCACTGATTGCAGTTGTCGAGGTAGTTCGGGCTGCGTAACCACTGCATGAATGCCCGGTGCTGGTCCTGCGTGAAGATCCACGTTAACGAGAATGACGTCTTCAGGTCGTCGGTTAATTTCTGAAACACCGGTGCGCCGACCGTAGGCTGGTCGACGCGAAATCCGGTATCGGTGGTTGGTGATTTCCCTTTCTGGGCCAGCGGCAACCAGTCAGGGTACGGAATTGGCATGTTATCCCCTTGCTTTGCGTGGTGCCTGGTGATTTTGCTGAATAGCCTGGCCGATGCGGCCGCCCTGGCTGATATCGGCAACAATCATATCGATCGTCACTCCATTGCCGTTCTGGGTCGCCTGCGCGTCGACAGTTGCGCCGGTATAGTTCTGAATGTTGATAGTGACAGGCACTGAACTACCGCCGGCACCGGAATTCATCTGCTTGTTGCTGATGACCTTTCCGTTATCGCCGGGGATCATGTACTGGCTGCCATTGTTAGCCTGGTAGATTTCAGGCATTCCGCCCTCACCTACCTGATACGTACGGCCCGCAGATACCGGACCGCCGTTCTTACGCTTCCCGGCAATCCCGCCTGCCATCGCCATAGCGGCAATCAGGGCCGCAATACCGATAGCCGCAGCACCACCGAATGAACCGATTGAGGCAACGGCTGCCGCAGGAGTCCAGACCGCCATTGTGGTAGTGGCCGCCGCTGTGCTTGCCGCAGTGGTTGTAGCTAAGCCTGCGGTTTGCGTCGCAGTGGTTGTGGCAATCGCAGATGTTTGCGCTGCAGCACCCATCACGGCAGATTTCACCCACTCAACGCCCATCTGAACGAAGCCGTTAATCATGCTATTCAGTGCGTTGCTGGCGAGAGATTGCATAGCCTCCTGCGCCGACATGCTTCCAGTCAGGATCCCGGTAAAAGCATTCGAGATATTCCCGGAGAGAGAATCAAAACTCGCGGCCAGCATCTCATTACCAAGGCTCTGGTTACGGAATATCTCCCACTGTGCAGCGATACGCGCCTGTTCATACTGCGTGTCAGTTGCAGCGCGCAATGCCATGGCGTTTTGGTGAGTAATAAGCCCCTGCTGCTCGTATGCCTGAATAAGCGCGAGTTTCTTGGCGTTCTCGTTAGCCAGCTGCTGAACAGGGTCAACTCCGCCGACCGCTTCCTGCTGTGGCGTCACTGCCTGTTGAGCCTGGATTTTCGCGAGGTTAGCCTGGTGCGTTGCCGCCAGTCGTTCTGAGGTCTGGTTGTACTGTTCCTGGCTGATTTTCTTCGCAGCCAGCGCCGTATTCAGATCCTCAACATCCTGTTTGTAACTGGCGTTCTCAGCCGATTCAGGGAGAAGCTTCTGTGCTGCAGCTTCAGCTTTGATGGCGTTTGCTGTATCCCATTTTTTTGCCGCATACTGACCGGCCAGCGCTATCTGCTCTTTGGTGGCTCCTTTTCCGAGAGACTGCTGCGCAGTCAGGATGGCCTGCTCGCGGCTCAGCTTGTTCGTTGAGTCGGCAGCAAGTTCCGATTGCTGTTTCAGGTTCGCCAGCTTCTGGGCAATAGAATCGGCCTGTGATGCGCCTTTCTTCTGCTCAGACTGAAGCGTCTTCTGTGCCTGCGTATTTTTGTACGTAGCTGCAGCATCATCTTCCATCTGCTTGGCATGCGGATCATCCTTCACAAACCCAGCATCTTCAGCGGCGTATTGCGCCTGCAGCCGCGCGCGGGCCTCGCCCTGCAACTTCGAGAGCGCCAGGTTGCGCTCTGACTGCTTGATGAGGTTCTTCTGCCCGGCGGTAAGGTTATCCGTGGACTTATTCAGGCTGTCGACGTTTATCTTCGCGTTGGCCGCCTCTCTTGCCAGATCGACAAGTTTACCAGCCAGTTCAGCAATGGCTGACTGCCCATCTTTGGACGAGGACTGCATTTCCTGGAGTTTTTTCGCCAGTTCCTGAAGTGCTTCCGGTGACGGGTTATTGCTCAGGTCTGAAAGTTCTCTTGCCAGATCAAACGCTGCTTGCTTGCTGATACCGAGGCGTGAGGAAAGCGTGCTGACCGTCGAAGATAAAGAGTTCACAATGCCAGAGGCATATTGCCCCTGGCTGTTGGCCTGCTGAATGGCCTGGCTCCAGTCAGTGGTGGTGACGCCAAGAGCTGACAGCTCATCGTTGAATTTCTTGATGCTTGGTGACGCCCCGCCAACCGCAGCTAGGGCGCGATCGCCTAACGTAATGAAAGCATCAGACGCGTCACTAATGGCCTTCGGAATCTTTGAGATGGCCTGGTTATACTCGAGCAGCGCCTGATTTCGCAGCAAAGTAGCTACGTCGGCATTTACGCGCGCCAGGGCAGCATACTTGTCTGAAAGCGCGGCCACACCATTCTGAGAGATGGTGATCACCTTATCCATCGCTTCAGCTGCGTCTTTCAGTGCATCCATGGCGTTTTTACCGCCATTCAGCGAAGTAATCAGCACGCCTGCGATAACAGAACTCAGCGCAATCACAGCACCAACCACAGCCCCGCCAGGACCGAACGCCCCGGCAAGCTGCGAGCCCTGCTGAGCGAAAGCCACCAGCGCAGACTGGCCACCCTGCACTTGTACGATGAAGTCCTGAACCTGGTACCCGGCCTGCTGCATGCTGGTTTTCCAGCTACCAGTGCCTTTTGCGCCATTTTCAACGCCAGTCTTCATGTCATACAGGCGGCCGGTAAGCTCGCCGATCTTCTGCTTTTCTTCGTCTGTCGCTTTCGACCCGGCACGCAACTGCGCAGCCAGAACTGCGGCACTACGCGCGCCATTTTCTTGCGCTTCGTCCAGCACCGCCAACTGGTTACCCAGCGCCTCGATGATTGATTCTGCACGGCTGAATTCGTTGCTCGCACCGCCGGTACCGCTGCGGGCCTCTTCCATAGCGCGGGCTATGCTGCTCACGTTGGTGTTCAGCTTGCGCAGCTGGTTGTCCATGGAGTTGGCATAACCGGCCAGTTCAGTAAACGCGGATCCAGTTTGAGACGTACTCTGGTCGAGGTTATCCATTCCCTTGCCGGACTGCTGGGCTGCAGCATCCAGTTTATCCAGAGCATCAATGGCCTGTTTCCCGCCCTGCAGCAGCGGCTCAACGTCGGCGCTGATTTCATAAACGATGCTACCGGCGTTCTTCTCACCTGCCATGTCATTCTCCGGTTATTGCTTTGCTTTTGCCCTGCGTGCGGCCTGTTTAGCCAGGTATTCGTCGGCGATGCTGTCGTACTCTTCTCGAGTGAAGCCTTTCTGGTCCGGGTATTTCGCCGCCAGCAGCATCTGAAATTCGGTCATCGTTAACTGCGAGGCTTCTGCGCGGTTCATTTCAAAGTGACTACGCGCCGCGCTGATGTAATCGAAGGCTTTAAATTCGTTCGTTCTCGCGCCCGTTTCGTGACGCTGCAGCTGGCGGACCTTAGCTTTGCCGACGACTCCGTGCTGCATGAGGTGCTGCGCCAGCACGATGATATCGTTTTTAGGCATTTGTCCCGGGCGGTAAACCACGCAGTGCCGCCACCCCTTCCACTCGCCGATCATTGGCGTCAGGTCGTCTTGGCAGCACGCTTGCAGGACCAGCATGCACGTTGATAACAGCTTCTCAGCGGCGCGGTTAAATGATGGAGAAAGCCATTCAGGAAAGCGTCCCAGCGTGCCAGCGCAAACCTCAATCAGCTGAGCGACATCACTGCCGTGGATGGTGGCGTACGCCTGCACAATCTCTTCCGGAGTGCCGATCCTGGTCATGGCCTCGAATGAAGGTCGCAGCAGGTAATCTTTCCCGCCTTCGCGGCTGTCGCTGATAGAGATTTCGCCAATATCGGTTAAAGGGGTCATAGGCCTTCCAGTAAACGGTCATTATCAAGGGCAGCACGCCGCCCTTTGGAATGTCCGTTAGGTAACGGTAACCGTATGCACGGCCACAAAGTTGCCGTCTTCGGTGTTGATGATGATCTGCGCGCTGCCTGTGGCGACACGCGTCACAGTAACGGTGTTGCCGGAGGCGGTGGCCGTTGCTTTGGTCGCATCGGTAGTCGCTACAGTGAAGTCTTTGTTGGTTGCGCCGGTTGGTGCGATATTCACCGTGAAGGTGCTGGAACCACCTGCCGTGCCAGTGCTGGTTGTAGGGGTTACCGTCACGCCAGTCACTGCGACCTCGCTGATCTCGTTCACCTCGATAGTGCTGGCGTCACCGACTTTGAACTCAGTCGAGAACGTGACGATGTCGTTGGTGCCGCCGTCAGAGCTCAGCGCTGTGATGTTCATGTAGCCGATGAATTCGACGGGGCCATATGCCATTCGCACCCAGATACCTGTCTGACGCTTGGCCTTCAACTCACCTGAGAAATACTTGATGAACTTACCGACACCGTACTGATCCAGCTTATCTTTTTTGCGCACTTCACCTTCAAAGCTGAAGGTGAGATCACTGTTGGTGATGATGGTTTCGACATAGCCGCCGCCGTCATCCGCATCAGAGGTAACCGTGTTAGGGTTGAAGTCGAAGCCTTTAGACGTGCCTGCAGCCAGAGACTTCCACTCAGACTCAAGTGGTTTGACATCCGGGCAGCCATCGGCGACTTCCAGCACGACCGCACCGCCGAACAGGCGCTCGTTCGAGTTCTGGCAATTAGCCATGTGAAACTCCTCTTTGACGTATAAAAAAGAAAACCCGCCAGAGCGGGTTATTGGGTTGGGATGGCTATTCGCCGTAAGTGCAGGCGAACTGGAGTCGGAAGACTATTCGCCCTTCTTCTGTGAGCACCGGCGCGGGAATTGCGCCCATGTTCTGTATGTAACCGACACACTCGTCAGCCATGGGGTTGGCCTGGACGTAATCGACGATTCGCTGCACGGCGTTGAGCGCGTCTTTGCGCTTATCCTTCGCGCCGACAACGTCGACCAGGACGTGATACTCAGAGCCTAGGTCAGTACGAATATTCGATCCGCCGTTTGGCCTGAATACCATGATCGCCTTCGTCAGGTCGCCCGGGTCTTCGTACATCAGCTGCTGCACCGTGAAGCCGGTAGTCAGCCCGGCGTCGCCAAACATGTTGCGCACCCGCTCGTGCATCATGGGTGTCATAGCGAAAGCTCCTTGCGCATCACCGCGTCTATCGCATCACGCTCTTCTTCAAATCCTCTTTTGAGGAATTGAGGTTCTCCGTGTGTGCCCCAATAGGTGCCTTGCTCTTGACCGCCTCCAAACTTCTTGCCTTCTCTGGTGGTTCCAAAGTGGGCTCTTGGCTGGCCTTTAAGCGTGCCTGGCATCTCGTGGACATATGCTGCGTAATTTGCGCTAAATCCAACCCGACCAGTGATGATATGGCCTCTCATATCAACCTCACTGAACTGACTGTTAATCAGTGTGGATGTGTCGATGGGGGTGTAGTAGGCAGCTCTTAACCCGCCGACCATCAGGCCAGACTGAACTCCTCTGACAGCCTTTACCCCCTCAATCTCACTTATAATGCGGTTGGTATTTCTCTTTGCTTCGGCTACACCCTTCACTTTGATGCCCATGGCTTTCTCCAGGCAATAAAAAACCCCGCCTGAGCGAGGTTTGGTTTCATTGAAAGTTGAATCAAAAAGGGAGCATTGCGCGGATTTCAGTGTGCCAGTTATGAAAGGCAGGCAGGTCATCTAATAACCAGAATCCAAAGCCAATCATTACAACGCCAATAATCATTTGAGCAATAACGCTGAACCAGTATTCAATAGGCTTGCTGTCTTTATGGATGTACTCCTTTCGCGTCGTCCCCTTAAATGTCTTTGTATAGACACCTCGTCGCAAAAAGATAATCGACTGAACAAACGCAAAGGGGCCGGTCAGGAAAATCCCACATACCGCAAGCCAATATTGAAAGCCCATCACCTGTCATTCCAGTTAATTTTTTGGGCCATTATTACACAGGTTTATCAGATTCCAGTCAGGATGGCGTAATCATCCGCCAGGCGCTCGAACGTGTCGGCGTAGCGGATAACCTGCCGCACCTCGTCTGCACCGGCGACAACCGGGTCTAGTTCAGTCGATACACCAATCAGCAGGTAATCACCTGCGGCCGCCAGCGCGAACTCCGTCCAGACGGTATTCTTCACGACGATTTCAGCGCCCAAGCTGGCTAACTTCTTGCTGAGTCCGCCCTCGTAATCACAGAGGATTTGCTCTGGTTCGGTATAGCCCAGCGGATCGCCGTATTCGTCATTGCCCTCCAGCTTGCGCCAGATGGTCGCAGTGGCTGTATATGACCAGTTTGCTACCGATGACATCAGCCCTCCTTCCAGCGCAGCACCTTCGCGCCGGTCGCCCGGATGCGCTCACAATTGATATGCCACTCGCCGTCCGACTTAACGTAGCCGGTTGTCTCCCGCCCTGTGTCGGTAATCACCCAGACGCGGGTGAAAGAGCGCGGCAGGCCGTGCTTAACTGATTTGTACGTCATCACTTGCCCCCGCACATACAGCCGCCCTTACCGATCCAGATACCAGCGAATGCCGGGGTGGCGGTAGGGTCGGCAGGAATAAGGGAGGTTGCACAACCGTACTTATCCAGCCCGCGCAGCAGGTTCACTGATGCTTTCCAGCGATCGGTGAACGACTGATACCGGAAAGAGCGCGACGCCCCGCTTGGAGCCGTCTGGCTGGAGATGTATTTATCCCCCTGCCCGAGCCCCATAAGCGCCAGCAGATAGAGCTGAATCAGCAGCGCTGTCGATGCCGGATAATGAGCATCAAGACACTCCTGGATGCTGTTGGCCTGGTCGACGAGAGCCTGAAGAACAAAATCGGGAATGGTAATTCCCTGGCTCTCCAGATACTCCTTTGCCTGTTCGAGAGTTACCATTATCGACTCCGTGAAATACCCCGCCGGAGCGGGGCATAAAAAAACCGCCTTAGCGGCGGCTGTTATTCAGCAGGGAAAAGCTTTTCGAGTTCGCCATCCGGCAACAGCTCACTGAGCTTTTCAGCTCCCAGATTGCCTTTAAACTCGATGCCCAGTTCAGTCAGACGAGCCTGGATAACCTCTTTGCGGGATTTATCACCGGTACCGGCATCAGGCGTCGACGGGGTAAGTTCTCCGCCTGCCTCACCATTCATGAGACGGACGTTAGACTTCAGCGCCGGATGAAGATCTTTCAACTCCACCACCTGCCCTACCTTCACGCCGTACCATGGGCGCACAACTTCGTATTTAGCCATGCTGTTTCCTTACGCCAGGTTAGCGCCGTAGACAACGCCAGACAGGCCCTGATCGTCTGCGGTGATTTGCAGGCCTTCAGCAGACATGATCTGGAAGTTGTAGTTAACGTTAGGCAGTGGACGCGGCAGTGGCACAACACCGACGGCCATACCAACCAGGGGAGAGATCACGTCACGGCGACGAACGTACGCGATAAACTCGTTACCACTCAGTGCGAAGCTCATGCGGATTTCTTTTACTGGCGCGAACGGCAGCACCGCCTGCAGTACAGTTCCGCTTACAACGCCGTTAACCACGTACGGCTGCGCCAGGTTTGCCCAGATTTCCGGAGAAACCCACATCACATCGTATGCGGCTACTTTGTTAGTGCGCGCGGTGGTGCCGAATGCGCCTTTACCGAAGAACGCGAAGATCGCTGTCATATCAGCGGTAGTCAGGTCGATATTCGCACCACCAGCACCAGATCCAAGGTTAATCTTCTTGGTGTGACGGTGGTTCTTGATGCCCTGCGCCGGATATGACTGAACCTGAATTTTTGAATCGCCGTTCAGGTAGTAGTTGACGCGCTTCTGGTTGAACTTGCGCATCTTCGCCATCTGCGAGTCCAGCACCAGATCAATGCCAACAGAGTTCAGGCCAGCAGCATGACGCCAGTTAACACCGTAACCAGCAGTGAACACCGGAATCGGGTCACCGTCGCTCGCGTAGTCAGTGTGGTCGAAGGAGAACGGTGCCTGACCATCGATGCTTACTGACACGTCGTCAGCGATGTCGCCAACAACGTTATAAAGCTTGGCGGTCTTGCCGACCGGAAGCACCGTCTGAACGCCGATCAGGTCGTTCACGATTTCCATGCCTACTTCCTGATCGCGCAGTTGCAGCACCTGGTTGTCAATTTCAGCCCAGAAATCACGGGAGAAACCGCCAACAGCGTTACAGGCCAGCATGTCAGGCGTCATGATTGCGCGGTTAGCCGCGATGATGGAATCGTTCTGCAGGTTCCACATGTTACGGTTTGCCCACAGCTCGCTCCAGTGCCCGCCGAGGCGTGAGTTAGTCGCCAGCGTCTCTTTAGAGAAGTACATATGTGTTTGTCCTTTTGTTACGCGCCAGCTGCGCCGACAGTGCCAACGCGCATGCGCACGCGAATGAAATCGGTGGTGCTGGCTGCGATGGTGTATTCATCCTGGCTGTAGCCGATCACTGAATCAGTGTCGGAGGTGGTAAGGGTGAACTGACCAGCTGTGCCCAGCTTGATCGGGCTGTCTTTCTTATACGCACCAGGCAGGCAACGCAACGCCAGCTCACGGCCTTCTTCGACGTAGTTACCGACAGCCGAATCACCGGCAGGGATTGATTCAGTGATGGTCAGTCCCTGGTGATAACCGACATCGATGATGTACAGGCGACCGGTTAGCGCGGTGGCCTGAGCGAATTTATCGGATGAGTTGATGGTTGCGGCGGTGCCAGAAAGCAACGCGGCGGCCGTGGTTCGGGTTTCGGTCTTGTACAGAGACTGACCGTCGATATTAACGCGACGATAACGTGGCATTATTCCGGCTCCTTACTTGAAGTGTTCGTCAGCGGCAGGTGCGCCGGTTTCTTTGTGCTGCTGTGCATTGTTGGTGCCCAGCGGAGCAGCTTCGCCCAGCGACTTGAACATAGCGTCCAGAGGCTCTCCTGACAGCGCGTTCGCGACGATATCGCCATGGACCTTAGCTACCGCTTCACGCTTGGCTTTCTCTTCAGCGCGCGAATTGGCGGTCAGCGTTTCGGTAAGCTTGTCCTGATTGGCCTGCAGACCGGTGATCGCATCTTTAATCGGATTCAGGGCATCGGCGAAGTTAGCGGCCAGGCCTTTACCGATTTCGCTGATAAGCTCTTGTTTCTCTTCAGTGGTTAAAGGCATGTCGCCCTCCGTTTTGTGGTTTGGTGCAGGCTGTTCCTGCGGTGTGAATAGAGCTTTGAATTTGTTGGCTACGACGGCCACCCACGACTCCTGGCGCGCTACTGCGGTGCCGGTGTCGTCGAAGGTGATAACGCCACCCTCAGACTTGTAGCCAAACACCTCTGCGGTGCCGCCGTTGCGGATGATTACCGCTTGCGAGTCAGTGAAGTCAGCAATCCAGGCGTATTCATCCGCGCCCGCCGCAAACTTCGCTTTGGCTGCGCGATCAAGACGCTGTTCGCGCTCCCGGTAGGATTCACCCACCAGCGCGCCGGAGTTCGCTTTAAGCGGCTGCGCCAGATCGGCGTTTACCATCAGGCCAACGCCCTGCTCAGGGGTAGCGGCTCCAACTTCGTGCAGCAGGATCGCGTCATGGTCCATGCCGTGGATATCAGCTACCCACTCAGCACCCGTTGCGCGCTGCTGATCGTTCGGTTCAAGCTGGTCGAGGAATGCGGCAACACTGGTATGAATCGGCGGAACGTCTTCGCCGCGTTCAATGGCAGCGACACGCTCAAGAAGCTCCCTTCCACCTTCCGACTCGCTGGCGCGGGCCACATCAACCCACTTTTCGAGGTAAATGCGATTGCCGGACTTCTTAACGTTGCGGTTCCACGCGCCAATATGGCCTGCGTTAATCCCCTCTGGCGAGAAAGCAGACACGAACTGACCGTTAACCTGAGGGTGGCCCAGCGGCGCCAGGGTGCCTTCCAGCCCCTTATAGTGGGCGTCGATTTGTTCTTGCGTGTACAAGCCGCCATTCATGACGACGTTCGCCGGCAGCGTGTAGCTCGGCAGCACTAGGTGCTCACGCCCGTTGTATGTTTCGCGCCGGATAGACTGGCTGTTCACCTTCGTAGTGATGTTTACCTGCATTGGCATAGCTATTTCTCCGCCCAGGCGTAACCGCGCGCCTGCATCGATTTATATTCCTGCTTGAGTTTCGTGATGGTGTCCGGGTATTCCGGCTTGCCGTCCGCATCCACCAGCACCGACTGCTGGCTGCATTTGCAGTTGATGGAGTTACCATCTTTGCTGTACCAGTCGCGTACCTCTTCGTTGGTGTAGAGGTGGGCGTGGCGCACTGCATGGGTATGCCGGGTTGTCGGTGAAAGCGCCGAGATGTGAACCAGCAGCGTTTTCAGGCCGAAGAGGTCATTCGCTTCCTGGTCTTCATCCCACTTAGCCCGGCGCAGCGCGGTAGTCACTTCAGTGCGCGCTATACGGTTCGCCCGGCGTTTCTCGATGCCGGTCTGGTCTGTCAGGTTGCGGGCAATATCCAGCGGATTGAGACCACGGCCCACGCCATCAGTCAGCACGCGCGCCATATCGCGCTTAACGTCAGCCGTTAGCCCCTTCATTTCCTCAAATACTCGAGCATGCACCAGCGCCATTCGTTGCTGGTATGGGTCGCTTGCGAGGATGGACGCCAGCGACTCACGCCCGGCGGCGTACGCCGGGGATTGCTGACTGAGGTTGTAGAACGACTGCCCGGTCCCTTTCTCCGAAGCCAGATCTATGTACTCGTAAAACCACAGGTCGTAATCGCCACCTTCAAGCAACACCTGATCCACCAGGTAACTGGCATCGTTCAGGATGATGGAGAGTAGCGTCGGGTTTAGCTGGTATTCGTATCTGGCGTTTACTGCGAGGGAGGAAGGTATTTTGTCGAGTGCTGATTTGTACGCCTTGCCAATCTTATTCATTCGCCTGGCGAAGTCTTTCATTGCCCGGCGTTCCAGAGCATCGGCTCCGGTCGGATCCTGATAGTTACGCGGTAGAATTGGTGGCTTCGCCTTCTTCGTCGCCATCCTCTTCTCCTAAAGGCTCTTCGTCGTCATTGTCATAACCGGCTGCCGTGCGAATCTCTTTACGACTGAATGCTGGCTCTTCGCCGCTACCCTGCATGGTCTGGTTAATCTCGCCCATGGTTTTGGCATTGGTGAGCTTCTCAGTACCGGTCTGTTCGTTGAGGTCATCCCAGATAACCGTCTTCTCGCTGACTTCATCAATGATTTTCAGGTCGATTAACTTGTCACTGAAGTCTTCAATTTCGAATGACAGGTCACCGCGCCGTGACTGGCAGCGAGCGTTGAAATATTTCTGATCCTCGGTACTTGCCCTTTCCCCCGTCTGCATCCCAACCAGAATTTTCACAGGTATATCAACAGATGCAGAGAAAGTTTGTAAGTTGACGTTATAGGTTGGATCAGGATCTGAAACTGCCGACACCATCGACGTTACCTGTGCACCCTGAGTAATCAGAAGAACGTCATTGCCGATGTTTAACTCTCTCGCTGCATCGTTATATCTCTCCTGAAGTTCATCAACAGAAACACCGTACAAAGAAGCAAGGTTGTTGAAATCAACGTCTTTGTCGAAATTAATGCTCTGCTTATTAGCGGCGTTCTTCAGGAATGCCTCTCCTGAACCACCCTCAACCTTCTCGAGACTAACGCAGGCGTTATAGCCAGGTTCAAGGAAGCCAATTGCATCATTCGAGTAGTCACCCAAGATGAAGACGCGATCGGGATGCACAAAGCGCTGATTAGTACCGCCGTTTGGCAAGCTCTCAACGTATTTCCACTGCTTTGGTTGCCCATAGTCTGCCGATTTCTGGTCAGTTACCCACTCGCTGACAGTTAACGAACCGGCCCATGCGATCGTTACCTTTTTAAGTGACTTACCGCGAACAACCGGCTGATCCCATGCTCTTGAATCGTTGATATGCAGCAGGATGCCAGCATAGCGACCGACAAGGCGGCGGCGGTCAGCTTCAGCAAAGGCTCGCCAGAGGCGCTTAGTGAATACCTTTTTGGTCTTCTTCTCCCAAGCCGTCTTATCCTTGCTCTCGTCGGCATCGTCACCCTCGATGATTTCCGGGTTGGTCTGCCAGCACTTGCCCACCAGCTTCTCAACGGCACCGTGAGCGATACCACCGCGCCGATACAGGGCATAGAGGTTTTCGTAGGTTACCTGCTCAGGGAAGCCATACTCGCACCATGCAGAATGGCGCTTATTGTCCAGCCCCATCGTCGGTGCCATCAGCCCCATACGGGCGCGAGCCATTCGCGCATCATTCAACGCATGGTTGACGGCGAGAGTTAATTTGTCAGTCATGGTTTGTCCGGTGGTCGAATGAAAGCAATAAAAAACCCGGCTTAGCCGGGCTTGGTTTTAGACTCGATTAAATCCAGTTATCTGAACATGCTCTGTTTGAAGGTACTCTCGCAATGTCTCTTCTGCTGCGATAAATACTTGCTCGGAAGTCATTTCAGAAGAGTAACCCTTTACTGATGACCCGTACTTCTCGACGTTAAATCCGCCCGCCTCGCTTAATGTATAAACGCACCAAGATATAAACCACTGATCCATGATGATATCCCATTGATAAAAGAAATTTATCTTGGCATTGAAACTACAACTCTATCAATATCATTCGATATTTATTTACCTTGAAGTCGCTTAGGAATCATCATCCCGGCCATCTGGGCCTTGCGTTTAATGTGTCCGTCGAGGCTGTAGCGTATTCCGTCCCAACAGTGTTCGTAACCGTCGGCCAGCTTCGGCAATACCTCGCCAGTGATGCGGTCCGTTTTGTAGGACCACATGCGGGCCTCACGCGCCACGTTTTTGCACCGTGGATGGATAATGATTTCGTCGAAGCCACGAAGATGCGCGATCCCGTCCTCAACGCTCCCCTGCCATTTCTCGGCAGCAGAGATGTTGAAGCCCTGTCGCTTGAGATAGCTGATCGTCTCAGGCCTTGCCGAGTCGGCCTTAATGGGCCATTCACGCGCGCCAGGAATCGTGTCGTATAGCTCAGGCATGTGGTCTAGCTCTGTCTGCTGCCCGTATGCCTCGTACTCGATATACAGCCGGTTATGCAGGATGAACGAGCGCACCAGAGTGTTCGGGTCTTTGGCGAAACCAAAGTCAGCACCGAAGAACAGACGCTCCGCTTCTTTCCAGAGGTTATCCGAGAACTCAGCAATCCGGTATTTACCGGCCAGCACCTGCTTATCGGAGTTTTCGAGATATGCCCCTTCCCACACCCAGGCATAAGTTGCCGGGTCGAGGCGGCGCTGATCGTTCTGTCGCTCACCCTCCAGCACGTCAGGGAACCACGGGTTATCCGTATAATTCATCTCAACGGTGATGCAGTCGTCGCCAGCTTCTTTGCGGAAACGCTTATCCGTGGCGCTACCGTCGCGCTCCGGGTTCCACGTTACCCAAATCTCTGAGCCCTCTTCACGAACTGTCGGGCTCAACTTCTGCCAGGCTATTTCGCTGACTGATTCAGCCTCGTCCACCCAGCACAGCAGGATGCGCGCTTTCGACTTGATGCTGTCGAGGTTATGCCGCAGGCCGCAGAACACGTAGTTAACGCTCTTGTCGATAGTGCGGATGTACTTCTCGCCGATATCAAAGTTGGAAGCCAGCCAGGGAACAGAGAGGATCGCCTGTTTCACTTCCTGCATGCTCGACTCTTCCAGCGAGTTCATGAACTCACGCGCGCAGAGCACCACGCCGCTTTCACCGTTCATCATCGACTGATACGCCTTTACTGCAGTCATCAGTGCGAACGTGCGCGTCTTGGCGCTACCACGCCCACCGTGCGAGCACCGGTAACGCTTATTCACGGCAGTAAACAGCGGCGCAAGCTTCGCGGGGATCGGCAGTTGAACGGCTTCACTCATGCTTTCGGCTCAACGGGGAGTAATTGGATGATGGTCGGCTGCGGAGTCATGGTTCCGTCCGGGCTGGTGTGCTCGACCTTCTGTTTGTTGCTGTACGCGTCGCCAACCTCTTTGGCAGCCTGTTCCATCAGCGAAGCAGCCAGAGCCATGTTTTTCATTCCCTCAGCGCGGGTCATCATCCGGTCAAGCGCGCGGAGACGATATGCCTTGTTGGCGATCGGGATGTCGCTTAATTCGGTCTGGAAGCGCTTACGGGTTTCGTGGAATAACTCAACCCACTTCTGCGCCAGCCCCCTGCCGTTTGCTTTCGTCGGGTCATGGGATTCGACCTGCTGACGAGTGATGCTCAGGCCAAATTCTTTTTTGACCAGATCAACCACCTGGGATGGTGTATCGAAGCAGGCAAGGGACTGAACGATGAAGGCTTTGACCTCACCTTTCAGTGTCGCCATGGATTACCTGCCTGTCATAATCAGTCATATTGTTAGGCCAGCTTTAGCATGCATGTACCACATGACCTGGCTATATCGATGTGAGCCACTTCTGCAGGCGCATTGGCCGCATCAACGAGCTCCTGTACTTCTTTGCTGGCGCCGTATCGACGTACGACACCAGTGAATTCTTCGACATCGTGGCCGCGCAGTGTAAGCACCGGCTGCCCGGTCTCTTTGTTGAACTTAGGCGCGCCGAAGTCATCGGTGGCCTGTGCGATGTGGTAAAGCTCATGCTCTACCAGTGCGCAGAACTCGAGGTCACTGCATTGTGAGCAGTAATCGGCTGCCAGCGTGATGATGAACTTCGGGATTCGCCCGAACCATTCATACATCTGCTGTTCCATTCTGGCTTTCTGCCAACCACCGGCGCGGAGCATTACCTGTTCGGCCTGGCCGAGGACGTAGCGCCCTTTCTTCGCGAAAGAGTCAGACGCCCACATGAAGCAGAGATTAGCCTCTAACAGGTGCTCGTGGTCAGGGTTATGGATGATTCCGGTATCGCTGATGATTTGCCGATTTACCCACTCATGCACTTCGTTGGCGGGGATCAGCCTGGTGTATGGTTGCCAGTTGTCGAAAGCGATGAAGTTAACTGGGGGGTATTGCCTGTTCGCGTCATCGTTCGCCATAGTCTATTCCACTTTTCTTTAAGCTCGTTCCAGCCACACCAGGCCGAATATTAAACCGACTTAATGCAAATAATTGATATTTTTCAAGTTATTAAAACACACGCATTGAAATACAGAAGCCGCCCCCCATTTTTGTAATGCTGCAATCTTGCAGTAAGAGGATTCTAAAATGACACCAGATGAAAAAAGAAAGATGATTTTCGAGTTAACAGCTCAAATCATCGCAGGCCGTGTAACTTCGGAACGTATACCACACCCAGCAAGTTATATATCTAATGATTTCAAGGCTATTTTTGAAGCATTAGCTGCTGAGTGGGACAAAAGCTACGTTAAGAATCTCCGTTAAAAATACGTGGCTCAAAATTAAAGGCTCGGCAAGCCGAGCCTTTTCCTATCGATTATCACAGTCGACTAACAACAGAAAATAATCCACTCGCTGTTTTTACAAGTGCGATTTGATAGATGTCGGACATTGAGAGCCTCTTTATCCGCATAAGGGGATAATGCCATTACGAGGGCCTACCCATGGTGATGGCATAAAAACCGCCAGAGGGCGGTTATAGTTTCATTCAAATTTTGCACACCGAGTCGAAATATTTTTTGATAGCCTTCACACCTCGGATTGCTAGACCACCCCAAGGGGCTGGTAACAGATCGCCATTATCAATAATTGCTTGCAGTGCTGGCTGGTAGTATTTCGAATAATTTTCACAATTAAAAACCTCTCCGAGATCTACTCCTTTCATGTCAACTGGATCTTGACTCTCAAGAAACGCATCAAGAGCTTTCAGTTGTTCTTCGTCGGTATACTCTTCACTCATAAAGCCTCCAGATCAATAAATGGCTTTATGAGTATTGCAACTGGCCAAGTGAGCACACTAATAGAAAAGTTTGCAGGTGACTTTTCAATTCATTCATTAATCTTACACTGATAATCAAGCCCACCCGCAGATGAGCAGTTGTGAGGATGTTGCAACTGCGCTGGGTATGCGCGTGGATATGGCAACAAAAAACCGCCCGGAGGCGGTTAGTAGAAATTTGCTTTCGCTTGAATTTCACAAGCTCTTCAGCAGGGTAACCCTGAAGCGGCGGCTGACTAATGAGTTCTTTTTCCAGTTTAACAATTTATCCATAGATTTTTTAGTCATAGAGGCTCCTTTTGCGTAGAGGTAAGTTGAGGTAAAACTAATTAATTCAGCTATAACGAAGTTTGACAAGAAGACAAGTGCGCCACCACTTGCACCAACAATAACGAAGGTTAATACCAACCTCAAAAGACAGCCGCCGCCTATTTCTAGTTCCTTTATAGCGCAAAATCTATCATGGGGGAATACCATGCATCCACATTATCGAAGCCCCTCAGTGAAGAGCTTCTGTAATGCCGCGATCAGCCAATAAGTAATTCCGGCTGCGTTACCTGCATGATGTGCTCATGCTCAAGCCTCAGCACGCGTTTTTCCTTCTTCCTTTCGTTCATCAACCGGCTGCCGATCGTTCCCTTCAGCTTTGAGCGCGTTTCTTTGATGGCGTAGCGGTGCTGCATTTCTTCGCCCATCGCCATGCGTCGGTTTAGCTGCTCGGCCATCCAGTTAAAGGCATTGATGTAGCACTCCTTTACTGCGGCAGCTGTTTTACCAGTGAATCCCATCACGAGCATCATGCATCCGTCTCGGGTGATGTTATACATAGGCTGAACATCACCATTTTTATCAATGAAATCAATGGGCGCAAAATTGCGCTGGGTGAAGTCATCGGAGCATTTCAGGTTACGTATGGCGCGCAAAACGTCTTTGTGTCGCTTGCCAAAGTAGTCCGCCACTTTGAGTGATGTGGTGATTATCTTGTTATCGAGAGTCGTGACCATTTCACGAAAATCGAAAGCCGGAATAACTGACGGATTATTCATAGCGTGTACCTTTCTTTGAGATGAACCTTTGCCGCATAGGAAATCAGCCCGTCGAGGCTCGCCAGCACTAACTGACTTCCTCAAAGGCTCATTTCAAAGGGTATGGTTCGACGTGGTTTGAATGCGCTGCGGTGCGCGGTGAAATTCGGGCATAAAAAAGCCCGACCGAAGTCAGGCTCTGTTTTTTGGGTGACGAATCACTTAAGACACTGCTCTTTGATGTAGTCCTGCATGCCGCGAATCATTTTGTCAGCGGTTGCGATTCCGTCCCGGTGATCGAAATAATTCCGTCGAGCGTCTGGAGTAAGTTCGGGGGCTCCTGCATCATCCACGCCGGTGGCGGAGGTGGCTTTAGGCACTCCATAGCAGGTTGCGGCGATGCGCAGCCGTTTATCGCCAGAATCGACATCCCGACGCAAATCGTTAATGGTTTTTTTCGCATCGGACAATTCCTTCGTGTATTTGGCATCCAACTCAGCAACATCACGCTGCCGGGTCTGCATATCTTTGATGGTGTCATTAGCCAGGCGGAGATTCTTGGTGGCTTTATCGCGCTGGTCTTTGTAAGTGATGGCATTGTCGCGGTAGTGGTTAATGGCCCAGGCCATGGAAACCAGCAGGCAGATAACGACAGCACAGATGATTGCTGTTAACCGGCTCATTTCTGGCCCCACTCGCAGACTTCACGTTCAATCTCGCGTCGGGTGATCAGCCCCTTCCACTGCTTGTCACCGGCATATGTCCAGCGCTGCAGTTCTTTGCATGCCCCAGGCACATCACCGGAGTTCAGCTTCTTCAGCAGAGTGGAGCTGGCGAAGGCACCAGAGCCAACGTTGTAGGTGAAGGAGTAAAGCGCGGCGCGGGTTGGCTCGGGGATGCGAACCTTGATCAGCGGGTCAATGGCGTTTGCCACCTTTCGCAGATCTGCCTTCAGCAGGGTGTCGCACTCTTTGTCTGTGTAGCGGTGACCGCGGCGAATGTCGGTACCGGTGTGCCCATCGCAAACGGTCCAGACGCCGACAACATCCTGATAGGCGTAATAGCGCCGCCCTTCCAGCCCATCCGCATTGCCCAGCATTACTGCAGCAATGGTGATGGCTCCGGAACCGCCAACGATGGCACCCACCAGCTTATTCCTCAACGTTGGGTTCATCTCGGCTCCTGCTGCGGCGGTTGTCTTCGCGGATCTTGAAATAGAGATTCGTCAGATACGTCAGTACGGCAATGATGATACCCACCAGCACGCCGATAGCGTTCCACTGCTCGGGGCTGTAGGCATTCAGCATGCCGTTTAGGATGCTCCCGGCTGAAGCGCCATAGGCAGCACCAGTGGTTATTTTTTCCATGCGATACATGCTCTCACCTCGCGTAGTTAGCGGGTGCTGTGTGTTTGAAAAGGGTCAGGCCCTCGGGACGATTTAACAAGTAGGCGTGTCGATGATGGATCCCGGAGCCCGAAAACAGGAAAGGCCCGCACATGCGAGCCTTAAAAGCAAAGAACCTGCCGAAGCGAGTTCATGAATAAATTTGATTAAATCTCCTGCTAAGCAGGCCGATAAGATCTCTATCTAAACCTTAGCGAGGAAATTTTATGCCAACTAAACATGCTGGTATGTGTGGTCATTGCCGTGAGACTGTTATCCCACTCATCATCGAAGAAAATACTTTCCAACGTGATAAATGTGAGTGCCCGGAATGTCATGGGATTCTTTATGCTTGCCGGACACCTGGGTGCGATGATTATGCCAAAGGTGGAAAAGCATACGATGAAGAATTATGTCCTGGATGCACAAAGGCAATAGCTGAAAACGCAGGAACAATTGTAAAAACTATTGCGGGTGTGGCCCTTACGATCGGCACAACGGTTGCTACCAACCACTTCACTGAAAAGAAGAAATAACGATATCAAGCAGTCGGAAAACTAATCTACAAAAAAGCCCAAGGTGTTAACCTCGGGCTTCAATTCATTGTGTCGACCTACGAAGCTATGCCGACGATATCAGATTTACATGAAATATATGCGTTTCAATCCAGTTTTGCAAGACTTCTGTCGAAATTTGTCGCCTTTTGTTGTGAACGTGATCGCGTAACCTGCAACAAAGCTCCGCTATCCAGGCGCAGGAAGATGCGACGCATCTCAACCCAACGGTCCGTAAACGTCTCTGACCAGTTCTTTGGTGTTACGCCAACCAGCTCCGCCAGCGCCTGATATTCGTACATCTCACGCCCTGCCAGCTCCGCTTTGACGTCCTGCGCCGCCAGCCAGATAAGCTTCTTCAGGCGCTCCATCGTCTTGCCGGCCATCTTCTTCGCGCCGAGCTGTTCCCGGAACTCTGCCCACGCCCACTGGGTGATCGCCACCTGGTATTCGAAGCGGATATTCTCGCTGTAGTTCCATAGCAGCCATGCTTTCTGATGCTCTTCCAGTGATAGCACGGCGCGGCGCCATGACGCGGTACCGAACTCTTCCGGGCTGACCAGCGCAATAGATGAGCCCTTGGCGCGTGACTGGTTGCCACTCATCGGTGGGCCGTCCGGGTTGACCATGCGCTGCTTATCCTTGTCGAATACCTTTTTCCGGCCCCGGCTGCGCGCCGTCACGGTGAAATGCGCATTCTCGGCGAAAGCTACCAGTTGCCCTTTCGTCGCTCCGCTCAGATCTGCGGTCGCTACAATGAGCTGCTGACGTACGTATTCCAGTTGCTGATTGTTCATTGTGCGGCTCCTGCAGGGTGGTAGATGCGAACGAAGTTACGGAGAATACGGTAATCCACCAGCACGGATCCCGGGCGGCGGTAAATCCGGAGGCGTTGCCAGCGCGCGCGGAGTGTCTCGATTGTTTCTGGCTTCATGCGCCCTCCAGTTCAGTGATGGTCAGTTCGAGCCTTCCGCCTTTGACGATCGGCATTCTCTTCACGCTGTAGTAGTCGACCTGCTGGTCATCGAGCCAGAACCCGGATTTACTCAGGGCGTCGAAAGCGGCCTTTTGCAGGTTATCCAGGTCCCGGCGGCGGCGATCCGGCATGTGGCACTCGATACGGATTTTCACTGGTGTCGCCAAGCCAATATCCAGCATTGAGTCTTTGATGATTCTGGAGACGCTGTCGCGGTACGCCTGACCTTCTGCGCTGATGTGCGTGCGCCCGCGGTTATGCCGGTAGTAGCGGTTGTTGCTCGGCGGCCACGGGAGACTGATACGGTATTCATTCATGCTTTTACGAGCCCCTCTTTAAGCCAGATGACCTGCGTGCGAGCCATGCCCTCCAGCGCGCACTCCTTTGCATATTCCGCATCGACCAGACGTGTGCGGCGATCAATCTCGTCGTGGCAGCTGCTGCATGCGATGGTGGCGATCAGGTCAGGCGGCTTGATTCCAGTCCCGCAGAGACCAGCAAGACGTATGTGAGCCAGTACTGAGGTTTCAGGATTGCCGTTGCATACGCCGGGGATCCGCACCTGACATTCGCGGCCGCGTGCCGCTTCGCATAAATTAGCCATGCGCCCTCCGTGCCGCGAGACGCAACCATTTCTGATCTACCAGTCGGGCGGTGTAGTATTTCAGGGTCGGGATGTCGGACGTATTAACCGCAGGCTTACGCTGGCGGCGCGCTGGAACGCGGAATATTTCGTTGGTGATGACGCGGGAAAGTGGAGTAGACATCAGGCCTCCTGCTTATCGCGAAGCTGCTGGTATTCACAGTTAGATGTGGAAGAGCAATAACTCCACTGCATCCCCCTGTGCTCACCCTGCTTTCCATTGATCGACGCGTGGACTAACGCCGGGTTGCATCCGTACTTCTTGGTCGATTGCATTGATGGAAACCAGTATCCAAACCCATCTCTCTCTGCAATTACAGGCATTTTATTCTTGTTGGATAGCCCGGTTTCATTGGCGTGCTTCATGTTCATGGCATGCGTGCACCACTCAAGATTCTCTGGCAGATTGTTGTGCTTATTTCCATCGATGTGGTTAACGTGCGGGTAGTTATTAGGATTTGGCACAAACGCGAGCGCCACGAACCGATGTAGCATTTCGTGTTTATTAGAAAGTGATACCCTGATGTATTGGGATGATGTGCATCCCTTAAGAATCCGCCCAGCGATAGTCCTAGTGGTCCACGTCTTCTTATCGCGCCCGCACGTAGTAACTTTGCGAGACAAACTACGGACGCGAGCAAGAGAGCTAACCTCAAACCGGCCTTCATACCCCGGCACCGGCTTCCAAATTTCATTCTCAAACATGATCGTGTCCTTTTTCGTGATATTCGGAGTTGGCGGGAATCCGCAATTTGATACCGCGTTCAGCACACCAGACTTCAATGCGGCGCAGGTAGAAGGTCATCTCTTCGGTGTCGAGAAGCTTGGTGGACTTCACCATCTTGGTTTCACCAAGAACGGTTACGGGCTTGGCGGGGCAGAACATATCCTTCAGAAACTCATGAAGGTCTTCCTCGGTTAACTTGTTTTCGGAGTGGTGGTTGACGGCAGATGCAACGTCGCCATTCCACATCCAGAGAAGGGCATTTTGGGAGAGACTGCGCTTGTCCTTCCAGGGCTTGATAATGAGGCGATAGCAGTCGCCAGATTCCAGCATTGGCTGTATCTGCTGCCCGATGGCTGAAAAATTGGATTTGTGCAGACGGATGCCGTCTTTGTTCATGCTCATACGGCCTCCTTAACGGAAACCGCAGAATGCAGAAAATCGCAGGTGCATTTCTGCATCTGTGACAAAGTGAGGAGTTCAGATTGTGATCGCATTTAAGTCCCCTTAAATGCGCAGAAGTCACCGGAGTTGTTCAGGCTCCGATGACATGATTATGGCTGGTTGATACAGGAAAATCAAAGAACTTCAACGGTCACAGAAATCTCTACTATATGATAGCCAAAAGTGGCAATGTCAGAGGTAGCTTTAGTAAAATCCAGTCCAAGAAGTCCATTCTGCAATGTAACATCAGCTTTAAAAATTTCCACTTTTGAGAAATCAGTGTCGTGCAATTTCAAGGCATTACCTGAAACATCGGTACCATGAGGAACTATTAAGTATTTCAGCCTTCTAAAATTGCTATTGTAGATATCAACCTGCATGCTTATCTCCTTTTCATTTATGGAGTACTTAAATCGGCAAAAGTTGAATTTCCTTTAATAAAAACTTGTGCGAAGTTCAGTTCCAACCTCTATGCATGCAATGCAATCAACAACTTTAGTTAAAGAGTCCCATCAGGGGGCGCATTTCCTATTCCACCCACCTAAACCTGTGCAGGGGTTGTACTCTACCTTCATCTGGAAGTATATCCTCCGTCATCAACTCTATGGATAATTTTTCATAATGACTGAGGAATATCTTAAAGGTATATTAACAAAAAAATCTAAAAGGACTAGGTCATGCTTGAATCCCTAAAAGAGTATGTTTCTTCAACAATCAGTATGGCGGCTCAAAGAGTTAGCAATCCGGTATTCGGTTCGTTCGTCCTATCTTGGTGTGCATTCAACTGGAAATCAATTTTATACCTCTTCCTTAGCGACTCCGACATCATAGATAAGATTACGTATATTTCAGAAAACAGCAGTTGGAAAACAATACTCCTATTCCCGTGCCTATCAGTAGCATTCCTTTGCGGCTGCCTGCCATGGATTAATAATTTCATTTCAGCTTGGCAAGCAAAGCCGTTAGACAACAACGACTCGATAGATAATCACCGCAAGGCAAAGCATATACTTCGCGCCACGCGTTTACAGCGCCTTCAAGCAAAGCATGATGTAACATACGATAAAGTTAAGACTGGTGCCGAAAAGGATATCCAAGGCATGAAGGAACAAATAACAGCATCACAGGCCAGAATGGGTGAACTTACCGCGGAAAAAGAGAAGTTAGCACGCCAACTAACAGAAACTACTGAAAAGCTCACGTCGATGCAGACAGCAGCAGAATCTTTTAAAAACGAAGCCGATAGGGCAACAAAAAGAGCCATGGAAAAACAGATTCAAATAGAGGCCTTAACTAAACAAATTAATAAAAATAATGAACTCATTCTCCAATTAAGCACTGACAGTAGCAATGGTAATATCGCCTCGAAAGCTGGAGAGATGATGATGAAGGCTATGAAAAACGGATAAGATTAAGTATATGTGCCTTAGGCAGCACAATGAGTTGCTCAAAGCTGACCATCTCATACCATCCCGTTCGACTTGTTGCGGTTGTACTTCGCCAGAAGCAGCTGGATCGGCGTCGGGCCGTGCTCGGCAGCCGGTGCTGCAATCGCCCGGCGTACCGGCGGCACTGGTTTACCCTCGGTGACGCGCTTCTCCCACATGTCCAGCAGATCGCCCGCTTCGCGCGCCAGCTCACCATGAGTTAACTGTCGCTCTGTGCTGCGGTGGCGCAGTTCAACGCAGATGTGGTACATGACCGGCTGCGACCAGGGGAATTGCTCGCTGGATGTGAATTCGAACGAGCGGTTTCTCCAGTCCCAGTATTCTGCGATCACTTGGTCAACGGTTATGCCCAGCGCCCCGCCGCTCTGTTTGCACCAGGCGACGAACTGGCCCGGCGACGGAAGGAATGGGCGTACCTGGCTGCGAGCCACTCGCATACCGGCATCAACCTGCGCCATGGAGTGGATTCCATTCTCCTGAAACGCCAGCAGCCACTGACGGCGGAATTCGTTCAGGTCGTCCTGAGTGCGGAAGTTCGCCATGCTGGCCGGGAACGCGGCGCGCAGCTCGTTGAACAACTTGTTGAATACCTGCGCCACCTGCTCTACTGGCGCCCGCTCCTGGTACTGCTCTGGCAGGTTATGGGCCATGCGGCTCATCTGCTCGCGGTCATGGTTACGCATCTGCTCTGCAAGAGATTTCATCGGATCACCCCATAGGCCCAGTCAGTGTTGTTGAAGTCCAGTTCCTGCTTGACGGCGCGCTGCTCACCTCCAGCGCTGCGCTGCATCGTCAGCTTGTCCCACTGCTTACGCAGGCTTTCCGGGCTCAGGATGTTGGTCTGCCAGAAGTGGTGTTTGCTGGCCCAGTCATACAGCGCGCAGATATCCTGGTGCGACCGGTTATCTATCTGTCGCATCAGGCGGACGGTGTTAGACCAGGAGGTCATGTCCGGGGCTTTGCAGGTTGGGTTAATCAGCTTCACCCTTGTGGAAATCCACTGGGCGGTTTTTAGGTCTTCAGCAGAGCCCCACTTCGCACCGGATGGTGTGTAAATCGCAGCTTCAGGATGAGCTGATAAAAATCTCTTCAGACGTGCGTCAGAGGATTCGCCAGAATTCTCGGACGAAGATCTTTTAATACTGTTCTTGTTCTTGTATTGGGTGTCTACCGTTTTCGGGAAGGTTATTCCTGATTTCGGGAAGGATTTTCCCGTTTTCGGGAATTTTCTTCCCGTTTCCGGTTTGTCCAAAATCCAGGCTGTAAGGTCAGTATTTACACCGACGATTTTCATCATTCCCTGCTTCTGAGAGAAGATGATTTTGCGTTCTGCGAGTGACTTAAGCGCGTCGGAAACATGGGTATCACTCAGGCCCGTAAGCTCAGCAATGACCGTATTTGTAACGCGGTCCTGTTTCTTGTTCCAGCCGTAGGTAAGCCAGATCACCGCCTCAAAACATTGCCATTCCCGGCCTGACAGTCTCAGGCGAGGCTTAAGCTGTTGGATCTCGTTAGCGACCTTGGTATACCCGTTCGACAGGTCGGCCATACGACCTCCCGGTTGTTCGGTTTTGTTTGGGAAATTGATAATTTCAGCGGTGTTTGACATACTTACTCCTGCAAAGAGTCCAAACGATTTGCACCAGAAAGCTGTTGGTGTTCGAGCACCGCAGCTTTCGCCATTTCTGTAGTTCTCACATAACCCCCAGCATCGAAGTAACCATCGTCATCAGCGGCCCTACCTGCTCCGGCATGAGGCGGAACAGCGACGCTATACCCTCGCTTACCTCTTTCAGCTTCTGATGCTCTGGAGCGTCCAGCAGCACGGCCTGTTTAGCTTCGGCACACTCTTTCATCGCAGAGGCGATCAGCGACATCGTGTCGTTCTGCGGCGCCAGACGGTTGCGGTACTCCAGAGGCAGGACGGCCATGATTGCCGGCGCCAGCTGTCGAATGTTGTTGGTGGCGTATTCGGTATCGCCGTCGATCCAGCGGAATACTTTCTGCATCTGGCGGTGCGAGTCAGTCGGGATATCAAGACCGGTGCCGCCGGTTGACCGCCACTCTTCAACAATCAGCGCTGCGACAAATTCACGGCTGCGGCAGTCAGCTGCCCAGGCACGAACAGCTACACGGATCCCATCGATGTTTAACGCCGTGGAATCAGGTTCCCGGCGATTCTGGTAAATCATCGCCGTTGGCGAAAATTTGTTACCTTGTTGATACGCAAGTGAATGCATTGCTTTCCCTTTCGTGGTTAGGGCCGCCGTTAAGCGGCGTTGTTGTCAGGGTGTGGAAAGATGGACGGCAGGTCCGGGCGGAATTCATGGGCCTGGATTTCACCACCAACCGCTTTCACCAGTTCAGGAACGTGAACCGGGGAGATGCGTTTCTTTCCGTTAAGCCAGTCACAGATAGTGGACTGGGCTTTGCCGCAACGTTTTGCCAGTTCTTTCTGGCTGCCAGCGATGGCGATCGCTTTCTCTACTGCAGAGTTCTTCTCTACTGTTGGGGTCTTCATAATCACCTCAGCTATCAGTTCAAAGCGATTATGGCTATCACTTTAGCGAACGTCAATCGCATAGGCGATTTTTTGCTAAACAATCGCTTGAGCGATAGAGTTAAAGGAGTCATTAACAGAGGTGAATATGGGATTCTCGGAGCGCTTGGCGCAGGCAATGAAACATGCTGGATATACACAGGGCCGATTAGCCAAAGATGTCGGCATGGCTCAGTCCAGCGTCAATAAGCTTCTCAAGGAAGCTAACGGCTCTCGTAAGACTGTTGAGATCGCCTCTGTTCTGGGTGTGCGGCCGGAGTGGTTATCTACTGGTGAAGGGGAAATGGCTTCCAATGGCGCAAGAGAAACGACTGCGCTATACCAGGTTAAGCCGTCACTGAATGGGATTTACCGCGTGGATGTACTCGACGTTAAAGCCAGCGCTGGGCCAGGCAGCATTGTCACCAGTGATTTCATTGAAACTATCCGAGCAATCGAATACACAACTGAGCAGGCGCGAGCCTTATTCGGCAACAGACCAGCTGCGCACGTCAAAGTGATCACAGTAAATGGCGACAGCATGGACGGTACTATTTCACCTGGTGATCAGATCTTCGTTGATACCGGCGTTACGCACTTTGATGGTGATGGGGTATACGTTTTTGTCTTCGGGAAGACTTTGCACGTTAAGCGGCTGCAGATGCAGCGCGACCGCCTGGCGGTAATATCCGATAATCCGATTTATGAAAAATGGTACGTAGAGCCTGAAGATGAGGGCGCGTTCTACATCATGGCTAAAGTACTGCTTAGACAGTCGGTCGATTATAAAAGATTCGCATAACAAAATTTACACAGTAATTACTCTGGGATGGGAAAATGAAAAAATTAGCTGCTGTCGTTATTGCATCCACATTGCTCAGTGCGTGTGCTCAACCACCTTATGCCCGCATTGCTTCTGATTACGATCAGAAGATGGCTGAGGCTAAAAAACATGATGCCGAGTTTGCCGAGAAGGTAAGAAATATCAACCTTGAAACAGCCGATGTTGGCGAAAAGCCAAAAAACTATAAAGAGCTTGTTCAGGTAACAATAAAAGATGCTTTGAAGGATCCTGATTCTGCGAAATTCAGCGACTTCACTCCTCTCCGCAAAGAGGTGATGGTTGAGAACAGGAACTTTGTTTATGGTTACTCGACGTGCGTTTTCGTTAACGCTAAAAATTCCTATGGCGGATACACTGGTAAGCAACTCTACTGGGCTTTCATACGTAATGGCCAGGTGCTTAGATTTAAGAACACCAACGACCAGTACGGAGACATAATTTTCGTAGGCAGGAAAGTTAACTGCAACTGATTAACCAACCGGCGAAAGCCGGTTTTTTTATACCTACATCAACTACCTTCCAAATCTCTCCTATCAAACCGCTTTCAACATCACTTTTTTCTACTTCTTTTAAAAAAATATCGCTTTAACATTCAAACGATTATCACTTTAACGATGATTAATATCGGTTTGGCGATTGACTCAAATAATCGCTTTAGCTATTTTTAGCTCATCGAAACGAAACTTCGACAGCTGAGCAAAGTTAGCCAGTGGCGAAGTGGAGATTCGGTCAGTCGAACGGCGCGACAGTAAACCATGCGTCGGACGCCCGGCGGGCTCAGGGAGAGCGGCAATGGTGCGTAACACGATTCACCAGAGGTCATTTGCGAGTGGCCTGCGGTGAATAAACAAAGGGGTGAGAGTATGGAAAACCGGACAATGAATTGAGAAAGGTAGTTCAGGAACTAGCAGATAAAGAAGGCATCAGTTTAGCCGATGCCACAGATGTTTCGATAAAGACGCTTCAATACGAAATTCAGAGCAGAAAGTCGTTTAATGAGTGGCCTGCCATAAATGGAGGCGCATCAAGCCTTCTGTAGAGCCCACGCCCATTGAACAGCTTCTGTAACAAGAACCTGTGGATCAAAGTTATAAGTCTTTGCAATGCGCAGGACTTCATCTCGAACCTGGTAGACGTCAATGCTTTTGGTTGTAACGTATTCGGCGTCAGGCAGCTTGAAAACCACGCCATCGTCGCTGGTTACCTCACGTGTGTATCCTGATGCCTGCATGCTTTCATGAAGCTTTTCATAAGTGTCCCATTCAGCTCCGCGCAAAACCACACGAACAGTATAGATTGCCATAAACATTTCCTTATTTTGACTGTGGAAACAGCAGTCTACGACATTCCTTTGACTGTGGAAAGTGAAGGAAATCACGCGCCAGGCGTGACTAAACACCCCGGCACTCATTCAAGTTGAGGCTGCCTGAAGGCGGCCTTTTTATTACCTCATACCTCAGTCGCTTCACCGAGGCGGCTTAGTTATGACAACCGGCGGCCATCCACCGCCCATTAGCGCAGAAGTCTTGTATTAACCGTTCCGTTCGCCGCGATAAGGCCAAGAGGATTTATGAGTAAGAAAAACGACGGTGGCTACGCCTTCCCTATGGAGGCGACAGATGCCACAGCTTGGAGGGATTGCAATCAGGGAATGACGTTGCGCGACTACTTCGCTGCAAAAGCATTGTCTGGCTGGCTGGCAAGTTATCCGGAGTCGTGCACTCACCCTATTGTTGCCGGCAATGCCGATGAAGTTGCGAAGCACTCATACATGCTTGCCGATGCAATGCTCCGCGCCCGGGAGGCATCATGAAAGTCACCCACAACGGCAAGCAGTACACCGCCAAAAAGCTCAACGATAACGAGTGGCAACTGACGTCAGTATCTGCACCACGCGACAAGCTGACACTTAACCGCTGGCAGATGCACGTTGCTGGCTTACTGGCTCAGGTGGAGGGTAAAAAATGATGCACCACTACGGATATGTTGAAGTTAACCGCGGCGCAGTTCGGCCTGGCATGTTGGTTAAGCACAAAGACGGCATGTGGACAGCATCAGCCAACAAGCGCGGAAAGCTCTACCTCCACCGAGGTTGTGAGCGCACCTTCACCAGAGAGCTTCTGGTTGAGGTGTATCTTGATGGCCGCGGCGGCGGATTGAGTCATTAATCCATTATTTGTTTGGGCCGTGTGGTGCAAGCTTAAACTCCAGCTGATACAGCTTGCCGTCAGGTGCCTGGAAGTCGACCTCGAATGAATCCGGCGGATTGAATGGGTCAGGTGCGTTTCTTGCAATGCAAGTAGAACGCCACGCAATATGTCCATTCTTGCCTAAGCCAAGCGATCGTGACTTCCACCAGTCATACCATGACTGATCGTGCGGCTGGTCACTTCCCTTTTCTCTCACAAACCAATGATTCCGCTTCGAGCGCTTACCCATTTCTTTAGTTGAGTACATTGGGGAAGAGCATTTTTTGTTTATCAGCATTTAGTCACCTTGCTTGTTGCCGCTGCGCTTCATTCATTCTGATCCGTATCGCTGTTTAATCAAGTTTCACATTGAAATACCGGGCTGGCTTCACGCAGCCGGGATCTGCACATCCAAATTTCAGGAGTTCAGTCATGAACGCATACCTCACTTACGACCGAATCGAAGATCAGCGCTGGGTTGAGCAACAGCTCGACGACGAGAAAGAGAAGTGGATCGACGACCGAGCGCAGAAAATCATCGACATGATGCCAAAAGAGCCGTCTGGCCTCTTCTACTTCACGGTCCCGATTGACTCCAGTCCATACGAAGGACTTCGCAGCGATAAAGCTGGCGAGGCCTACAACGATTTCATTTCGGCAGTTGCTTACGCCCAGGCGGAATACGACTGGGAACACCGTACCGGCTGCCCGTTTTGATTTTTGAGGGATTTAACAATGAGTACTGCACTTTCCACCATGGCCGGGAAACTGGCCGCACGCCTCGGCATGGATGCCGGTACAGACCTGATGAATACGCTGAAGAATACAGCGTTCAAAGGTGGCAACGTCACGGACGAGCAGTTTACAGCCCTGTTGATCGTCGCCAACCAGTACGGCCTGAACCCATGGACAAAAGAGATTTATGCCTTCCCAGATAAAGGCGGGATTGTCCCGGTCGTCGGCGTTGATGGATGGGCTCGCATTATCAACGAGCATCCTCAGTTTGACGGCATGGAGTTCTCTTACGACAAGGAGGAAGGCGCGTGCACCTGCAAGATTTACCGCAAAGACCGTAAGCATCCGACCATCGTCACCGAGTACATGGGAGAGTGTAAACGCAATACTCAACCCTGGCAGTCCCATCCTACCCGCATGCTTCGCCACAAGACGCTTATCCAGTGCGCGCGCCTGGCCTTTGGTTTCGCTGGCATCTTCGACCAGGACGAGGCAGAGCGAGTGATTGAAGGAACAACGGCAGAGGTTCATGCGGGCCATGAATCAGATAGCCGTCGCCCGGATCTGATCGCAAAAGGTGAGTCCGCCGCGCGTCTTGGAACCGTTAAGTATCAGGAGTTCTGGGTGGCGCTGAGCGCTGAAGAGAAGCAGGTGATCGGCGCAGTTGAGAAGCGACGCATGTATGGCATGAGTCTTGCTGTCGACAACGCCGAACCTTTCAATATCGCAGAGACGGAGGCTGAATGATGGAGCAACGTACCCCTGAATGGTTTGCTGCGCGCTGCGGCAAGGTCACTGCCAGCCGCCTGGCTGATGTCATGGCCCGGACTAAGTCGGGCTACTCCACCAGCCGCCAGAACTACATGGCCGAGCTAATTTGCCAACGGCTGACCGGGAAGCTGGAGGAAGGGTTTTCGAATGCCGCGATGATGCGCGGTACTGAACTTGAGCCAGTGGCGCGCGAAATGTACGCCCTGAATGAGTTCGATGCGGCAATCACTGAAGTTGGGCTCATCGATCACCCAACCATACCCGGATTCGCAGCCAGCCCGGACGGACTTGTCAACGACGACGGGCTTATCGAAATCAAATGCCCCAACACCTGGACCCATCTTGAAACGCTGAAAACTGGCGAGCCAAAGCGCCAGTACATGCTGCAAATGCATGCGCAGATGATGTGCACCGGGCGGAAATGGTGTGATTTCGTTAGTTTCGATGATCGCCTGCCGCCTGACCTCGCCTATTTCAAGAAGCGCATTCATTTCGATGAAGAGCTGGCGCGCGAAATCGAGTCTGAGGTTAAGAGATTCCTTGCAGATGTGGAATCGGAAATTCAGAAAATCACAGAGCGTGCAGCATGAAACGCACACCCTTCTACCGCAGGCCCGGGCGAACCGGGCAATTCTCCGGTCTCCGTGAGCGCGTTATCTGGATGATTCAGACGCGCGGCCGCCCGGTCACCGGTAGCGAAATCGCTGAGAAGTTTGGCGTAACGCTCATCGAGTTTAACCGGGTCGCCAATGGCATCACCCGCGGCACCGGACAAATAGCGCAAATCGTTGAGTCGGAAAAGTGGATCAACGAGGACGGCATCTGCGACCGGACTTTCGACCTGGCCACGAAGCCAAAGGTCATTACGCCTCAGGGTAAATCGCGGCTGTTCACCCGGCGTGCCATTGAACAATCGCAGGAAGGCAGACGGCAGGAATGCATAGCACGTGCCGCACGCCGTCGCCGCCTGATTGCTCAGGGCCTATACATCGACGAAATGGAGTCCATCCTATGACTCACGCTCACGACGACATCAGGGTTGGCACACTGCGCCTTCCCTTCATTGGAAAAGGCTGGCTAATGCCATGGGGTGAAGTAGTCAACAATCCATTAAAAGCGCAGCGGCTCGCTGAGGAATATCGGGAAAGGCAGGAGGCGGCATGAGCAAGGTAGGCGATTATTTCTTCGAGTTCCCCGCGTCGCGCGGCATGCAGGGTGGCACGGCGACTTACATGATAACGGCACCGGCCCGCGCGCTGACGCGCATACTTGCCTCCGACAATCACGGCAGCACGCTCGAGCGCTCTCAACGCGAAATTAACCAGGCACGCGTGAAAAAGTTTTACCAGTACCTCGTCAATGCCTACCAAAATAAAGAGCCCTTCATCATCCCACCACTGGTCGGCAACTGCGACGCAGATATTGAGTTTGAAGAGTTCGGCAATACGAATGTGGGCGTCGCACGCTTCCCTATGGATGCATTGATCAAACTGTTTGACGGCCAGCACCGCGCCGCCGGGTTAGCTGAGTTCTGTCGTACTTACGGAGAGCCAATCAGCATCCCGCTAATGCTGACGCATAATCTCCCACTGAAGGCACGCCAGCAGTTCTTCTCCGATATCAATAACAACGTCTCGAAACCTTCCGCTGCGATCAATATGGCCTATGACGGGCGTAATGATGTGGCCCAGGGGATGGTGACGTTCCTGTCTCAGCACGACACCTTCGCAGAGGTGACAGACTTCGAGCACAACGTCGTTCCGGCGAAAAGTAAGCTGTGGGTGAGCTTCAAAGCGCTGAGCGACGCGACGGCCAAGTTTGCCAGTGCGGGCAGTAAGCAGCTGGAAATGGGCGACATCGAATCCATCTGGGAGGCCTGGTTGGCCCTGACGCAGATCGAAGCGATTCGCCACGGCACCAGCCAGGCAGACTACAAGCGTGACTACATTCAGTTCCACGCAGTGATGATCAATGCCTTCGGCTACGCCGTTCAGCGGTTGATGGCTGACCACTCAATAGTCGATATCGTCCAGATGATTGAGGGTCTGGCAAGTAATGCGGGCTCCTCCGAGATGGAAGACTTCTTCTTGATTTCCCGATGGGGTGGCGTCTGTGTGAATGCCGAAAAAGACCGTCCAACGATTATTGCCTCCGTTCCGGCTCAGAAATCGGCTGCTGAGCGGCTCGTCAAAGTTATCCTGGCGAAAAGCCTTGAGGAGTAGTTATGACAATGCAGATGCACTCAATGCCATGGCCTGAATCTCAGGCCATCTTTTTGTCAAAAACCTACCTTTACATGAACATGGATGAGCTGTGCAAAAAGTTACAACGCACCAAAGCATCTATCCAGATGAAGGCCAGCAGCATGGGCCTTTACCGCTGCGGGAAATTAACCATTGACGATCTGCAGCTGATTGAAGCCCTGCTTGATGCTGGTCTTGAGCATGCGGTTATCGCCAGAAAGTTCGAACTCTCCGAGCCTCAGCTAATGAGGGTTCTGGAAACGGGAGCCTTTCATTGCGATATCTGTGCCACGTTCTCCGCGTCCATGCGTTCCTCTTTCTGGAAATTCGACGGAGAGCCGCAAAGGACTTATAGCTGCTGTCCGGCGTGCTGCCGGGCGATGGTTGAAAGCTTTAAAGAAGGACACGACGGGCCGTTGCTGGCACGCAGACGGGAGGATGTATGACCTATCAACTTCACGTCGGGCGCTGCGAGGACATCCTGAAAACGTTGCCGGATAACTCAGTTGACTCAATCGTGACGGATCCGCCGTACGGGCTGAGCTTCATGAACCACAAATGGGATTACGACGTCCCGACTGTTGAGCAGTGGCAGGAATGCCTGCGCGTTCTCAAACCTGGCGGGCATCTTCTGGCGTTTGGCGGTTCCCGAACATATCACCGACTTGTCGTTAATGCAGAGGATGCCGGTTTCGAAATCCGAGACCAAATTCTCTGGATTTACGGCAGCGGCTTCCCCAAGTCGCATAACCTCGATGGTGATTTTGATGGCTGGGGAACGGCTCTGAAGCCTGCGCACGAACCGATCGTCATGGCTCGCAAGCCATTCAAAAAAACGGTGTCGGCGAACATGGCTGAGCACGGCACCGGGGCGATCAATATCAATGCCTGCCGCATCCCTACCGACGAGGCGCTAAATGGCGGTGCTGGCGGTCTGCTTTCACACCAGCGCGATGGTACCGAACCTGTTGCCGATTACGAGCAGGAACCAGAGGGTCGCTGGCCGGCAAACATCATTCACGACGGAAGTGATGTTGTCGTGTCAGCGTTCCCGGATGCGAAAGGCCAGCAAGGCGCGCTTACCGGCAATGAGCCCAGCGCGAAAATGGGAGCGGCGAATTGCTACGGGCAAATGGACCGGCGGCACGAATCAACTCCACGCATCGATAGCAGCAAGAGCGCCGCCCGATTCTTCTACTGCGCCAAGGTCAAACCGAAAGAACGAGACGAAGGCCTCGAGAGATTCATTGCGACGTCAGCCAGCGACATGACCGGAGGCCGCAAAGAAGGGAGCGTCGGCATTAACGATCCGCGCGCCGGTGCCGGGCGTACCAGTGGCGCGAAGAACAACCACCCTACCGTTAAGCCGATCGCTCTGATGAGTTATCTCTGCAGGCTGATTACTCCGCCTGGCGGTACCGTGCTTGATCCGTGGATGGGAAGCGGTAGCACAGGCCGGGCAGCCATCGAGGAAGGGTTTAACTTCATCGGCATCGACCTGAACCCGGATTACGTGACCATTGCTTCTGCGCGAATTGCTCACTCCTTCAAAAAGACGACGGAGGCCGCATGACGCCAGAAACTGACAACGCCATCCGCGCCGCCTGCCGCCGCTGCACCGAGGAAATCCAGCAGGCCATGCGCAAGAAGCCAAAGCCAAACTGGAACGAAACTGTGCCTCCCATCATCAACAAGCAGCACAAGAAAATTGAAGCTCTGGGAGTTAGCCTCCTGGAGTTCGTCGTATACACAGGGCGGCTTAATCGCCGCTTCGGAGTGGAATCGTGAGTGAAGAAATTAAGCCCTGTCCGTTCTGCGGGTGCAAAGCTGAGTGGATGAGCCATCAATTTCAAGGGATTGATTTTGGCGGTTACCAAATAGCTTGCACCAATCCATCATGCCAGGCCACATGCCGATATTCAGGCCAAAAACAAAAGGCGCTTTCAGCATGGAATAACCGGTGCGGAGACAAGCCATGAAAGCACTAATCACCAGGTCGCTAAAGCGGCCTTTTTTATTGCTGGCGTTCACATTCAACCGAATTAACCGACAGTTCAGGGAGCATTGACCATGGCCGATATCATAGATACCGCAGCAGAGATTGAAGAGCTTCAGCGTAACGCTGCCCTTTCCGCTCACCGCATCGACCACAACGCCGTATCAGCTGAGCGTTGTGAAGAATGCGACGAACCAATTCCGGAGCCGCGGCGCGCTGCCGTTCCCGGCTGCCAGACATGCTCGGAGTGCCAAGAAATAAAAGAACATGCGTTTAAACATATTCGATGATCACGTTATGATGAGTAGAGTTTTAATGATTTAAGGATATGAAATGACCGCCATGTCTGTCCAAACATCGCTTGATTTAACTGATGTTCTATCAAAATTTTTTGTTCCATTACTTGTAGCTGCGCTAGCCGCATATTTCTCTACCAAGTTTGCTTTGAATAAGTTCTACAAAGAGAAGTGGTGGGAAAAGAGATTGGAAGCGTTCACAGAAATCATCAATATTGCTTATCGGATTAAGATGAGCAATGACTACTTCCTCCGTTGCGAATATGCTCGAATGGAACCTGGTGAGTCTCGGTTCAAACCACATCCGAAAGAGATCGAAGAGAAGTTAAGAACTGAGTATTGGCTTGATCTTCAAGAGCTTGAAAGAATAGCGCAGTTAGCTGATTTCACATTAACTACCAAAGTCAAAAGCTTGCTCGACGTCTATGTTAATGCCAGAAAGAAAATGATGGATGATTGGTATGAGGATGCTATTGAAAGCTATGAAGCGTCAGAAAAGGACTTCAAACTCTCTGAAAAACTGCTCAGTGATTTAGTCGCTGAAGCTAAGCGAGAATTAAAAATTAACTAAGCACCCAATTAAAATCTCTCATCATTCAACCCGCCTCGGCGGGTTTATTTTTTCCTGATTTCGATTAATCAACACGTCAACGCGGCCTCGCTTATAATGCCTGGCGGCTAAGGAGTTCTCATGGCTAAGCTTCTTAACTTGCAGGAATGGGCTGCTGAGGTCTACACGACTCCCCCATCCCTTTCTACTCTGCGTCGATGGACGCGGGAGGGGCGAATTTATCCAGCGCCGGAGCTTCACGGGAAGGAATATAAGGTTCAGCCTGACGCTATCTACGTGGATCCGCGCAAGAAGAATCTGCGAGCTAAACCGAAACACACCAAACTGCCGTCCGGCGGCACCTTACTGGAGAGACTGACTCATGGCGAAAAGGCCAGTACGTTACGACGCTAACCTGCCCCGTAACCTGACCTATCGTAAAAGAGACAGACTTTACAGCTGGCGCAATCCGGTGACCGGGCAGGAGATATCTCTTGGCCGGATTGATCGCAAGGACGCTGTTGCCCAGGCCATTGAGGCCAACAACTACATCGACCAGAATTACCTTCCCTCTTCTCTACTGGATCGCATAAAAGACGTGCCCACTTTCACAGTGGCTGCATGGCTGGAGCGTTACGAGGTGATTCTCGAGCGGCGCGAGCTGAAACCAAACACGATGAAGGTCAGGCGAAACCAGATCGCCACCATAAAGGAAGAGTTCGGAAAAATACCCCTCGCATCAGTCACCACAAAGGATATCGCCTCATTCCTTGAAGCGTACATTCTCTGTGATAAAAAGAGCATGGCTTCCGGGCTCAGGTCTGTGCTGATGGACATCTTCAGGGAGGCGATTGTGGAAGGACATGTCGACAGGAACCCGGCAGAACCGACGAGAACGCCGACACCGAAAGTTAAGCGAGAACGCTTGCTGCTCGAACAATTCACTGTCATCCGCCAGGCTGCGTTAACTCATTCTGAATGGGCACCAAACGCATGCGATCTGGCACTTGTCACCGGCCAGCGGCGGGAGGATATCTCACTGTTCAGGTTCAGTGACATTAAAGATGGGAGGCTTTTCGTTACGCAGGAGAAAACAGGTCACAAACTGGCACTTCCCCTTGATTTGAGGCTGGACGTCGCCGGGCTTGTGTTGCAGGATGTCATTGATCGATGCCGGGTGAACAACCCTTCCGACTTCATGCTTTACTCTCCGGTCCGCCGCGGGGGAAGAAAGCCGGGGCCGCTAACTCCCGACGGACTCACCCAGGCCTTTGCAGAGATAAGGGATTCGACCGGGTTAAAATTCGGACCCAACCCACCTCCTTTCCATGAGATCAGAAGCCTGGCGAGCAGGCTATATGAAAAGGAGCGCGGAGAAGATTTTGCTCAACGTTTACTCGGCCACAAAAATTTAACAATGACCAAAAAATACCTGGACGCACGCGGTGCAGAGTATGTTATGGTTTAGACAGGATATGGAATATTCGAGTAATTTTCGGGGGATTTCGTGTTGAGACCGGAAAAACCTTTGAGAAACAAATAGATAAAAAGAGACCGAATACGATTCCTGTATTCGGTCCAGGGAAATGGCTCTTGGGAGAGAGCCGTGCGCTAAAAGTTGGCATTAATGCAGGCTAAGTCGCCTTGCCTTTTAAGAATAGATGACGACGCCAGGTTTTCCAGTCCACAGCAAAAGCGGTCGGAAAAAAAGCGTAAGAGCATCATAAAAAGTAAAAAACCGCAGTGCTTTCGCAAGCATCTGCGGTTTTTTATTGGAAACCCGAACGTTAGCAGAGCTTGTCGGCGCGCTCGATAAACGGTGCCAGACTCATTTTTTGTCCCGGGTGTGACGGGTCATCGATCTGAATAATGCTAATCGGCTGGCCGCTGCTCTTGCCGCTGGCTACCTGCTGCTCTGCGGTATCATTCAGTGGGTATTGCACCAGCGTGCTCGGGTTGATCGCATACAGCGCATGGCCTGGACGGCAGGTCAGCATCACCTCTTCGCGATTGAACGCCCATTTGTCCTTACCCACTTCAAAACGACTCACGGTGATAACCTGCGGTGCGGCAAGCGCGCTCCCCGTACAGGCCAGCAATAAGAGAGAAAGTACTGTCTTTTTCATATGATATTTAACCTTGTCAGAAGGGTTCCCAGGTGGCGAACAGACTGACCGTTGCCAGCACCAGCGCTCCCAGCACCACTTCTGCCTGTGTCATCCTGATAAAAATCTGTTGTGCTCGCCCGCTCTCCGGACGAAACCGTGGCACCAGAAAATACCGATTTGCCAGCGCAATTACCACCATCAACGCCACCAGCGCACATTTGAACAACAAAAACTGCACGTAGCCAGCCTGCCAGGGAATATTGAGGCCCAATATCATGAGTGCATTTATCACCCCGGAGAGCAGGACGCCCGCAACGGCATAATGCCCCACGCGCGAGAAGCGCATCATGGTAAAGATGGCGGCATTCTGCCAGCGCCCTTTCGCCAGTCGCATGCAGAACAGCAGGGGCAGTAATCCGCCAAGCCAGGTGGCGGCACAGATCAGGTGAAAAGCATAATTAAGACGCTGTAGCGCCCCCATCGGACCGTCGTTCATCGCCGCGTGCCCTACCCCAGCCAGCAGGATAAGCTGGCCCATTGCGAGCAGCAGCAGACGCGAACCTTTCAGCGGCGCGAGCCATGCGGCGCTGACCGTTATCGCAGCGAGGATCATTTGCCACAGCCAGACGCCGCCAAACCGGGTTCCCATCACGCTGAACCAGACCTGTGGCGCAAACACATCTCCCCAGCCGTTGCCCATCAATCCGCCCTGCAGCAAAAACATCAGGACCGCAGCCGCCAGGCTCACTAAGGCCGCCACTTTCTGTTGCGACTGAAAACGCCGGGACAGCAGACGGTGAAGGGAGGATGGCGCAAACCAGACGCTGTAAAGCGCATTGCCAAACACCAGCATCAGCGCCCCGAAATGGATAAAGCGTAATCCGACATAACACAGCGCCAGCATGCTATTTCACGCTAAAGTGATAGCTGCCTTTGGTTTTATGGCCGTCAACGGAGACCACGTGCCAGTCCACCTGGTAAGTTCCTGCTGCCAGCGTTTGTTCCAGCGGCACGGTAAGCTGAGCTTTGTTCTTTTCGTCGCGCGTAGCGGTTCCCGTTTTGATGACCTGCTTTTGCGCATCCGTTACCACCACACCGCTAAAACCAGGTTCGATACCTTCCGAAAAATTCAGCGTAAGTGCCTGCGGTGCGGTCACCACGCTGTCTGCTGCCGGGACCTGCTGGTTAAGATGCGCATGTGCAAGCACGGAGGGCGTCATCATTGTCGAGGCCACAAAAACCAGTGCGCATACTGCGCGGGAAGCGGAGAAACCCATCCAATCATTCCTTTTTGTTATGTCTGTATGCTAAAGAATAACGCTGTATAATAAACGAGTCGAGGATCATCCTGCCTCCGCTTGTCATCATCGTGCAATCGCGGTAACGTTGCCGCCGCATAAAAAGGAGAAGGTAATGAAGATCAATCTGGCCGCCCTTCCGCAGGACGAGATGGATAAAGTGAATGTCGATCTCGCTGCCGCTGGCGTCGCGTTCAAAGAGCGTTACAACATGCCCATCGTGGCTGAAGTAGTGGAACGGGAACAGCCCGCCCATCTGCGCGACTGGTTCCGCGAAAGACTCATCGCCCACCGTCTTGCTTCGGTCAATCTCTCCCGTTTACCGTACGAGCCTAAAGTTAAATAAGCTTAACGAGTCGTTACACTTCCTTACGCGGAATCTGGCAGGATAAGAAAACCCTGATAAATTTGGGTCTATTCTTAAATCTCTGCGACTCAGTGTATAAGGAAGTCACGATGTCACATTGGAATATAGCGGCAGCCCAGTATGGCGGGCTGCATCAGACCGTAGATGACCATGTTACGCACCACCTGCGCTTCATCGCCGAAGCAGCACGGCAGCGGTGCGATCTGCTGGTTTTCCCTGAGCTCTCATTAACGGGCTCTGGCGCGCCGACGTTACCTCCCCCGCCCGATGACGCGCAGCTTGAGCCGCTGCTCAACGCGGCACATCTACACCAGATTACCGTTATTGCCGGGCTCCCCCTGGAACAGAATGGCCAGCGCCAGAAAGGCCTTGTGCTGTTTTCGCCCGCTCGCCATCGCATTTTGCGCTATCCGCAAGGGCGCGGTGCCAGCCTGGTGCCGGGGGATAAACACCTTAGCATCCTTGATACACATCCCGATTCGCCCAATCTCGATCCCCGGGCAACGCTTGTTACCAGCTGCCAGTCGGTGGGGGATAATCGCTGGCGGCAGTCCATCAGTAACCTGCAGC
This sequence comes from Enterobacter sp. CGMCC 5087, assembly GCF_003144775.1. Taxonomy (NCBI): domain Bacteria; kingdom Pseudomonadati; phylum Pseudomonadota; class Gammaproteobacteria; order Enterobacterales; family Enterobacteriaceae; genus Enterobacter; species Enterobacter sp. CGMCC 5087. The sequence continues at coordinate 107,511 of NZ_QFXN01000109.1, forward strand.
GCTTCGCGCATAAATATGCCATTGCGGTGCTGATGGCGAACGCCTGCGGCGGCAGCGCGCTGTGGGATGAAAAAGGCCAGCTGGTCGTGCGCGCGGATAAGGGCGAGCTTCTGGTGACCGGCACGCTCGGCGGAGAGGGTTGGCAAGGCGATATCATTCCTTTAGGCTAGGCGTTTTAAGCTCAGGAGTTTTCAATGCTGCGCGTCATCGATACCGAAACTTGCGATCTTCAGGGCGGAATAGTGGAAGTGGCCTCTGTCGACGTGGTTGATGGTAAAATCGTCAACCCCATGAGCCATCTGGTGCGTCCCGATCGCCCCATCAGCCCTCAGGCAATGGCTATCCATCGCATTACCGAATCGATGGTGGCGGATAAGCCGTGGATCGAAGAGATCATACCTCACTACTACGGTAGCCCATGGTACGTCGCGCATAACGCCAGCTTTGACCGCCGGGTGTTGCCTGAAATGCCGGGGGAATGGATTTGCACCATGAAGCTGGCGCGTCGTCTGTGGCCGGGGATTAAATACAGCAATATGGCGCTGTACAAGTCCCGCAAGCTCAGCGTTCGTACCCCAGAGGGGCTTCACCATCACCGCGCCCTGTATGACTGCTATATCACCGCCGCGCTGCTGATTGATATTATGAATATCTCTGGCTGGACGCCGGATGACATGGCGACGATCACCGGACGTCCCGCGCTGCTGACCACGTTTACCTTTGGTAAATATCGCGGGAAGCCGGTGTCCGAGGTGGCGGATAAAGACCCGGGCTATTTGCGCTGGCTGTATAACAACCTCGACAGAATGAGCCCGGAGCTGCGCTTAACGCTAAAACATTATCTTGGCGACGCTTAACGCTCTGCACGGCCTGGCAGCGTTTCCTGCGCCAGGCCTATTAAAAAGGCATATTCCAGAGCAACCCCTTCGTACGATTTAAATCGCCCCGATTTCCCTCCGTGTCCGGAATCCATATCGGTACACAGCAGCAGCAGATTGTTATCGGTTTTCAGCTCACGCAGTTTTGCCACCCATTTTGCCGGCTCCCAGTATTGCACCTGAGAATCATGCAAACCGGTGGTGACCAGCATATGCGGGTAGGCTTTCGCCTCAACGTTATCGTACGGGCTGTACTCTTTCATATAGCGGTAGTACATCTCATCCTGCGGATTTCCCCACTCCTCAAACTCCCCGGTGGTAAGAGGAATGGATTCATCGAGCATGGTCGTGACCACATCGACAAACGGTACCTGCGCGACAATCCCCTTAAAACGGTCGGGACGCTGGTTGATCGCCGCCCCCATCAGCATGCCGCCCGCGCTGCCCCCCATCCCAAAGCAGAGCTGCGGATCGCCGTATCCCTGCTCAATCAGCGCATCGCAGACGTCGAGGTAGTCATTGAAGGTGTTTTTCTTTTTCAGAAATTTCCCGTCTTCATACCAGTTCTGGCCCAGCTCACCGCCGCCGCGAATATGGGCGATGGCGAAAACAAAACCGCGATCGAGCAGGCTTAACCGGCTGCTGCTGAAATCGGCGTCCATGCTTGAGCCATACGAGCCGTAGCCGTACACCAGGATCGGGTTTTTGCCTTTCTGGAAATGAGCACGATGGTAAACAAGAGAGACCGGCACCTCCACGCCATCACGGGCGGTGACCCACAGGTGCTCGCTGCGGTAGTTTTCGGACTCAAACCCTTTTACCTCGGTCTGTTTAATCACCTGGCGCTGCCCGGTATCCATATCCAGCTCAAACAGGGTGTCCGGCGTGGTCATGGAGGAGTAGCCGTAGCGCAACCGCGACGATTCGGGTTCAGGGTTGAATCCAATCCACGTCACGTAGGCCGGATCATCGAACGCAATCCCCATCACTTCCCGGGTTTTACGGTTGATTTGCCGGATACTGGTCAGCCCGCGCTGACGCTCTTCCACCACCAGCCAGTCGGTAAACAGGGTGAACCCTTCCAGCATCACCTGATCCCGCGCGGGGATAAGCACCTCCCACTTGCGCTCATCGCGCACTTTGGTTTTATAGAGACCAAAGTTTTTGCCCTCGCGATTGGAGCGCAAATAAAAGCTGTGCTGGAAGTGATCCAGGCTGTACTCGTGATCCTTGCGGCGCGGCAGGAAACAGAGCGGCTGGGCGTCCGGCAGTTCGGCATCCAGCAGCAGAACTTCCGACGTCGTCGCGCTGGCGAGGAAGATAATCACATAGTGGCGTGAGGAGGTTTTATGCAGGCTGACATAGAACGTTTCGTCTTTCTCTTCATAAACCAGCTCGTCGTCAGCGGAGTCTGTTCCCACGGTATGTCGCCACACCTGGTAAGGCAGCAGCGTCGACGCGTGCTTTTTGACGTAGTAGACCGTCTCGGAATCATTCGCCCAGACAAAATCCGGGGAGACGTTTTCCAGCATTTCCGGATACCAGTTGCCGGTCTCCAGATTGCGAAACCGCAGGCCGTACTGGCGGCGGGAGAGATAATCCTCCGCCAGCGCCATCACCGCGTTGTCAGGGGAAATGGACATGCCGCCCAGGGTATAAAACTCGCTGTGGGCGGCGCGCTGGTTGGCATCGAGCAGAATATCCCACTCATCCCATTCGGCGCTTAACACCGACTGACGCTGGTAGATGGGATACTCATTGCCGGGCTCGTAAATATGGCGATAGCGATAGCCGTTTTTGGTCCAGGGCGCGGAGATATCGCGCTGGGGAATACGCTGCACCATTTCATTCAGGAGCTGGTCCTGAAGCGTCTGCTGGCTGGACATGACCTTGCGGCCATAGTCGTTTTCCTCGTGCAGGTAGTCGAGTACCTCTGGCCGGGAGCGAGAATCGTCCCGCAGCCAGTAATAGTTGTCTATACGCGTATCGCCATGCGTGGTGATCGCATAAGGAGTACGTCGGGCTTTCGGTGGCATGTCATCATTCTTTTAAGTTTTACACCCTATAAGGTTGGCAAAACCCACGCATGATGCAAGCGAAACAGCGTCGCGACGGCGACGGCTATCCCTGTAACGCCTGTTTTTGCTCCCGGATATCCCGCTCAATACCCTCGCGCACGTCCTGAGGGATCTTTAATGCATCGCCGAGAGCGTTAAGGTAGCTGCGCTCCATAAAGTGATCGATATTGATGGCGGCGCAGCTGAGGAAATAGAGCTCCAGCGCCTCTTCCTCATTTTTCACACTTTGCGCAAGACGCTGCGGCTCGAGCGGCTGTTCTATCGCCTGCGCCACCAGCACTCTTCCCTTCTCTTCAACACCGGCCTCGCGCAGCTGCTGCTCGATCGCCGATCGTTCCTTATCGTCAATATGCCCGTCGCTTTTCGCGGCAAAAACCAGCGCAAGAATGAGCCGTTCGGTACGCAGATCCAGCGGCGAGGTGTGCTCGCCGTAATGCGGTTCATCGCTGTGCGCGGTCCGTACCCTGTCCTTGTATTTATTCCACAGCACGGTGCCCGCGATGGCGCCGCCGCCGGCCAGCAGCGCGCCTGTACCATACTTTGCCAGCAGCTTGCGTGAGGATTTATTCGCGACCAGCAGGCCTGCCAGCCCGCCGAGCGCCCCGGGTACCAGCAGTTTGCTGAGGTCCCGTTCGCCAGACGATGTTTTCTGCCCTAACAGGGATTGCAGTTGATTTAACCAGCCAGACATGGTTTCCCTCACTTAACGGTGAACATTTTCCACAGCGTAAGCGAGCGGGTGTCAGGAAATGTCTGGTCGGGCTAAAGATGCGCAAATTTCTGCCCCCTCGTTTAGCCCTGCACAAGACAGACGCAAACGTTTTCGTTTATACTGCGCGCAACTTTTTCAGGGGGATTGTTATGATTCGTTTAGGAACTGCGCTGCGACCTGCGGCGACGCGAGTGATGCTGTTGGGATCGGGCGAGCTGGGGAAAGAGGTCGCCATTGAGTGCCAGCGTTTAGGTGTGGAAGTCATTGCCGTAGACCGTTACGCCGACGCACCCGCCATGCACGTCGCCCATCGTTCTTATGTGATTAACATGCTGGATGGCGATGCCCTTCGCGAGCTGATTACGCGCGAAAAACCCGATTTTGTCGTGCCGGAAATTGAGGCCATCGCCACCGATACGCTGATCGCCCTGGAGCAGGAAGGCCAGCGCGTGGTGCCCTGCGCGAAAGCCGCAAAGCTGACCATGAACCGCGAAGGCATTCGTCGCCTGGCGGCGGAAGAGCTGGGATTGCCCACCTCGAGCTACCGTTTTGCTGGCGATAAGGCCGCGTTCATGCAGGCCGTTGAGGAGATTGGCTACCCGTGCATCGTTAAGCCGGTGATGAGCTCCTCCGGAAAAGGGCAGAGCTTTATTCGCGACAGCGGCACCCTGGATCACGCGTGGGATTATGCCCAGCAGGGCGGCCGTGCCGGAGCCGGTCGCGTAATCGTCGAAGGCGTCGTGAAGTTTGATTTCGAAATCACCCTGTTGACCGTCAGCGCCGTTGACGGCGTCCATTTCTGCGACCCGATTGGCCACCGTCAGGAGGATGGCGATTACCGCGAATCCTGGCAGCCGCAGCAGATGAGCACCCTGGCGCTGGAGCGTGCTCGGGAGATCGCCCGTAAAACCGTCCTGGCGCTGGGCGGCTATGGCCTGTTCGGCGTGGAGCTGTTTGTATGCGGTGATGAGGTAATTTTCAGCGAAGTCTCCCCTCGCCCGCATGACACCGGCATGATCACGCTGATTTCGCAGGATCTCTCCGAGTTCGCCCTGCACGTGCGCGCGTTCCTCGGCTTGCCCGTCGGCGGTGTTCGTCAGTATGGCCCGGCCGCCTCGGCGGTGATCCTGCCGCAGTTAACCAGCCAGAACGTCACGTTTGATAACGTCGACGGGGCGGTGGGTGCAGGATTGCAGGTACGTCTGTTCGGCAAGCCGGAGATCGACGGAACCCGCCGTCTTGGCGTGGCATTAGCCACCGGGGATAACGTTGACGACGCCGTGGCGAGAGCGAAAGCGGCCGCTGCGAGCGTCAAGGTAGAGGGATAAAAAAACGGGCCAAAAGGCCCGTTTTTCATGCGGCGAGTGGCTTACTGCTTCGCGCCTTCAACCGCTTCGCGAGCCAGTTTGGTGATGCGATCCCAGTCGCCCGCCTCCAGCGCATCCGCCGGAACCAGCCATGAACCGCCGATGCACAGCACGCTTTTCAGCGCCAGGTAGTCACGGTAGTTGGCAGGAGAGATACCGCCTGTCGGGCAGAAGCGTACCTGAGAGAAGGGACCCGCAATCGCCTGCAGCGCTTTGGTGCCGCCGTTCGCTTCAGCCGGGAAGAATTTGAACTCTTTCAGACCGTAGTCCATGCCCAGCATCAGTTCAGAGACGGTGCTGATGCCCGGGATCAGCGGAATAGTGCCTTCTGTCGCGGCTTTCAGCAGCGGCTCGGTCAGGCCAGGGCTGATGGCGAACTGCGCGCCCGCTTCGGTCACTTCCGCCAGCTGCTGCGCGTTGAGAACGGTACCCGCACCGATGATGGCGTCCGGCACTTCTTTGGCGATAGCGCGGATAGCATCCATCGCACAGGCGGTGCGCAGGGTCACTTCCAGAACGCGAACGCCGCCCGCAACCAGCGCTTTCGCCATCGGTACAGCGTGCTCCAGCTTGTTTACCACGATAACCGGCACGACAGGGCCAGTGGTCAGGATTGCTTCTGCACTTGTTTTCCAGTTTTTCATCAGAGTTTTCTCTCGCCAGATCGTTAAAATCAAGTCGTCTTAAAACGTAATACAGGTTGCGCCCTGCTCCGCACCGGAGAGTTTCTCACGCAGCGCGCTGAACATTTCGCGTCCGGTCCCCACGCGCGATGCGCTCAGGTCAGGAATATGGGGCTGACGTGCCGCCAGCTCGGCGTCATCCACCAGCAGGGTTAACTCGCCCGTCTGGCCGTTCACGCGGATCATGTCACCGTCGCGTACCTTCGCCAGTAAACCGCCGTCGTAGGCTTCCGGCGTCACGTGGATGGCTGAAGGCACTTTACCGGATGCCCCGGAGAGGCGTCCATCGGTGACTAGCGCAATTTTGAAACGGCGGTCCAATAATACACCAAGTGGTGGCATAAGTTTATGTAATTCTGGCATCCCGTTAGCTTTAGGCCCCTGGTGACGCACCACCACTACGCAGTCTTTATCAAGCAGACCGGCGTCAAAGGCAGGTAATACGTCGTGCTGGCTTTCAAACACCACCGCCGGCGCTTCGATAACCTGGTTCTCTTCCGGTACGGCAGAGGTCTTCATTACCGCACGACCGAGGTTGCCGCTCAGCACTTTGGTGCCGCCATGAGGAGAGAACGGTTTGTCGATCGTAGCAATCACCTGCGCATCAAGGGACGCGCTCGCCCCTTCACGCCAGTCCAGCTCGCCGTTGTTCAGCCACGGCTCCTGGGTGTAGCGCTGAAGGCCAAAGCCCGCCACGGTATTTACGTCTTCATGCAGCAGTCCGCCCTTCAGCAGCTCGCGCATCAGCAGCGGTACGCCGCCTGCAGCCTGGAAGTGGTTAATATCCGCCGGACCGTTCGGGTACAGGCGCGCCATCAGCGGCACTACAGAAGAGATCTCGGAGAAGTCATCCCAGTTAATCAGAATGCCCGCCGCACGCGCCATGGCCACCAGATGCATGGTGTGGTTGGTTGAGCCCCCGGTTGCCAGCAGCGCGACAATACCGTTAACAATGACTTTTTCGTCAACCATTTTACCCATCGGCATCCATTCGTTGCCGTTGCCGGTCAGACGCGTGACCTGACGGGCCGCGGCCTCGGTCAGCGCCTTGCGCAGCGGTGCATCCGGCTGGATGAAGGACGAGCCCGGAAGCTGCATCCCCATAAATTCCACCACCATCTGGTTTGTGTTAGCCGTACCGTAGAACGTACAGGTCCCCGGCGCATGATAGGACGCAGCTTCCGCCTCCAGCAGCGCCTGACGGTCTGCTTTGCCTTCCGCGTACAGCTGGCGGATACGCACTTTTTCTTTGTTCGGCAGACCGCTCGCCATTGGGCCGGACGGGACGAAGATCGCAGGCAGATGCCCAAACGACAGCGCCGCCATCACCAGGCCCGGGACAATCTTGTCGCACACGCCGAGGTACAGCGCGCCATCAAACATATTGTGTGACAGGCCCACCGCGGCAGACATCGCAATCACTTCGCGGCTCAGCAGGGACAGCTCCATACCGTCCTGCCCCTGCGTCACGCCGTCGCACATGGCAGGTACGCCGCCCGCCACCTGGCCCACCGCATTTACGCTGTGCAGCGCGTTACGGATGATAGTGGGATAGACCTCATAGGGCTGGTGGGCGGAAAGCATATCGTTATAGGAGGTAATAATGGCGATATTGTTACGCAACATGCTTTTCAGCGACGCTTTATCATCAGGCTGGCAGGCGGCGAAGCCGTGCGCCAGGTTCCCGCAGGCCAGCTGAGATCGGTGGACGGTGCTGCTCTTTGCCTGTTCAATCCGGGCGAGGTAGGCCGAACGGGTCTCTTTCGAGCGCTCGATAATGCGCTGTGTTACGCGTAACAATGTCGGATTCATAAAAGCTCCTCTAAATTATCTGTCCGGCTCGGGAGTTTACAAAGTCGCTGGCAGTTGTTAACAACGCTGAAACGCTTGCTGTCCGGAGCTCAGGGGCAAAATCACTTCCGGCAGTGTAATAAAAAAAGCTCCGCGGGTGAATCCACGCGGAGCTTAAAAGTTGAAAATTGTGCCACTAGCTGTGTTAGATCATGTTACCGGTAAAATAACACTTTCGAGCTAGAGGATTATCTTACTCAAACTCGTTCCAGGAGCGGCCATCGCGGGTAATCATCGCCACCGACGCGACAGGTCCCCAGGTACCCGCCTGATACGGTTTTGGCGCATCCTGATCGGCCGCCCAGGCTTCGGTGATGGAGTCGACCCATTTCCACGCCTCTTCCACTTCGTCGCGACGCACGAACAGCGCCTGGATACCGCGCATGGTTTCCAGCAACAGACGCTCGTAAGCATCGGCCAGGTGCGTCTGGTTGAAGGTTTCGGAGTAGCTCAGATCCAGCTTGGTGGTCTGCAGGTTGTGTTTATGATCCAGCCCCGGCACTTTGTTCAGGATCTGGATATCCACCCCTTCGTCCGGCTGCAGACGAATGGTCAGTTTGTTCTGCGGCAGTTCCTGCCAGGACTCTTTGAACAGGTTCAGTTCCGGGTTTTTGAAGTAAACAACCACTTCGGAACATTTGGCCGGCAGACGTTTACCGGTGCGCAGGTAGAACGGAACGCCCGCCCAGCGCCAGTCGTCGATATCCACGCGGATCGCCACGAACGTCTCGGTGTTGCTGGACTTGTTCGCGCCCTCTTCTTCCAGGTAGCCCGGCACTTTTTTGCCTTGCGCAAACCCGGCGGTGTACTGACCGCGGACGGTCTTCTCACGCACGTTGGAGCGGTCGATGCGGCGCAGTGACTTCAGCACTTTCACTTTTGCGTCACGGATGCTGTCAGCCGTCAGGTCAGACGGTGGAGACATGGCAATCATGCACAGAATTTGCAGCAGGTGGTTCTGGATCATGTCGCGCATCTGGCCGGCCTGGTCAAAGTAACCCCAGCGACCTTCAATCCCCACCTCTTCCGCCACGGTGATTTCCACGTGGTCGATAGTGCGGTTGTCCCAGTTATTCACAAACAGGGAGTTAGCGAAACGCAGCGCCAGCAGGTTCAGAACGGTCTCTTTACCGAGATAGTGGTCAATGCGGTAGACCTGGCACTCTTCAAAGAACTCGCCCACCTGGTCGTTGATTTCACGCGAGGTTGCCAGCGACGTACCCAGCGGCTTCTCCATCACGACGCGCGCCGGTTTGGCGTTCAGTTTGGCTTCGCCCAGACCTTTGCAAATGGCGCCGAAGGTGCTTGGCGGCATGGCGAAATAGTTAATGGTGACACGGTTTTTCTGATCCAACATCGCGCCTAAGCGGGTAAACGCGCTGACGTCATTCACGTCCAGGTTGCAGAAATCGAGGCGTCCACTCAGGGTATCCCACAAACTTTCATCAATTTTTTCTTTCATGAAAGTTTCGAGCGCCTCGCGGACGACTTTGGTATAAGCGTCCTTGTCCCAGTCGGCGCGCCCGACACCCAGGATACGGGTATCCGGATGAATTTGGCCCGCTTTCTCCAGTTGATACAGGGAAGGCAGCAATTTTCGGCGTGCAAGGTCGCCTTTCGCGCCGAAAATGACCAGGTCACATGCCTGGGCTGTTTGCGTTACCGCCATGTCATTCTCCTCAGTTGGATCACCTGGTACTTCTGCCAGGTATCGTTGTAATTTTATTACAATGCACTGTACTGCTTTTACGTCATTCCCGAAACCATTAGCGCTTATCGTCGCGTGCGATACCGCGATTTTTCACCATCTGGGTGATTACGACGGCGTAATGACGCAACAACCGCCGTTTCTTTGCGCAACAGGGTCACAGCAAAACCCGACACCGATCAAGTAATGAAAAAAAACAACAACATTATCTTGTCGATTGTTACCCTTAATGGAAGCCACAGGGGTAATATCGGCTAAATCGAATCACGATTTCATCAATTTATGAAATCGTTTACACCCATGAGCATCCTGTTAACATGAACATGCTGGAAAAAATCCAGTTTCAACTGGAACACCTTAGCAAATCCGAGCGAAAAGTGGCCGAGGTCATTCTCGCCTCTCCCGCTCAGGCGATTCATTCAAGCATCGCCGCTCTGGCACAGGAAGCGGGTGTTAGCGAACCCACGGTCAATCGCTTTTGCCGTAGCCTGGAAACGCGCGGCTTTCCTGATTTTAAACTGCATCTGGCACAAAGTCTGGCTAACGGCACCCCATATGTTAATCGTAATGTGGATGAAGACGACAGCGTTGATGCCTATACCGCGAAAATTTTTGAATCGGCCATGGCTTCGCTTGACCACGTGCGCCAGTCTCTGGACATGAGTTCCGTGAATCGCGCGGTGGATTTGCTCACCCAGGCCAAGCGGATTGCGTTCTTTGGTCTCGGGTCGTCGGCAGCCGTGGCGCATGACGCCATGAACAAATTTTTCCGCTTTAACGTGCCGGTTATTTATTCCGATGACATTGTGCTGCAACGCATGAGCTGTATGAATTGCAGTGAAGATGACGTCGTGGTACTGATTTCGCACACCGGCCGCACCAAGAGTCAGGTAGAGCTGGCACAGCTGGCCCGTGAAAACGATGCCATGGTGATTGCCCTCACCACGGCAGGCACGCCGCTGGCGCGTGAGGCGACGCTGGCGATCACCCTCGACGTGCCGGAAGACACCGACATTTATATGCCGATGGTTTCCCGACTGGCGCAGCTTACCGTGATTGACGTGCTGGCAACCGGTTTTACCTTACGTCGGGGCGCAAAATTCCGGGATAACTTGAAGCGGGTCAAGGAAGCGCTGAAGGAATCGCGTTTTGATAAAGAATTGCTTATAAAGAGCGATGTTCCCTGATAGTTGATAACGAAGACGTAACCAATAATTACGATGTAACGATTTACGGCATTCGGTCCACTCTCCGCTGCCTTGCAGCAGATGAAGGCCGATTCAATGTTCACGCAACACCAAAGTTGTTTCAGTCAACGGAGTATTACATGTCCAGAAGGCTTCGCAGAACCAAGATCGTAACCACCTTAGGCCCGGCCACCGATCGCGATAATAATCTTGAGAAAATTATCGCCGCCGGCGCCAACGTGGTGCGTATGAACTTCTCTCACGGTACGCCAGAAGACCATAAGTTACGTGCCGATAAAGTGCGTGAAATCGCAGCCAAACTGGGCCGCCACGTTGCTATCCTCGGCGATTTGCAGGGTCCAAAAATCCGCGTATCGACCTTTAAAGAGGGTAAAGTTTTCCTCAATATCGGCGACAAATTCCTGCTGGATGCCAACCTGGGCAAAGGCGAAGGCGATAAAGAGAAAGTCGGTATCGACTATAAAGGCCTGCCGGCTGACGTTGTGCCAGGCGATATCCTGCTGCTCGACGACGGTCGCGTACAGCTGAAGGTGCTGGAAGTTCAGGGCATGAAAGTGTTCACCGAAGTCACCGTCGGCGGCCCGCTTTCCAACAATAAAGGCATCAACAAACTGGGCGGCGGCCTCTCTGCAGAAGCGCTTACCGATAAAGACAAAGCGGACATCGTCACTGCCGCGCTGATCGGCGTTGACTACCTGGCGGTCTCCTTCCCGCGCTGCGGCGAAGATCTGAACTATGCGCGTCGCCTGGCTCGTGATGCAGGCTGCGATGCTAAAATCGTCGCGAAAGTTGAACGCGCGGAAGCCGTTTGCGATCAGGATGCCATGGACGATGTGATCCTCGCATCCGACGTGGTGATGGTTGCGCGTGGAGACCTGGGCGTGGAAATTGGCGACCCTGAGCTGGTAGGGATCCAGAAAGCGCTGATTCGTCGCGCACGTCAGCTGAACCGCGCGGTGATCACCGCCACTCAAATGATGGAATCGATGATCACCAACCCAATGCCAACCCGTGCAGAAGTTATGGACGTGGCTAACGCCGTGCTGGACGGTACCGATGCGGTGATGCTCTCTGCGGAAACCGCTGCAGGCCAGTATCCGGCAGAAACCGTGGCCGCCATGGCGCGCGTCTGCCTGGGCGCTGAAAAGATCCCAAGCATCAACGTTTCTAAACACCGTCTGGACGTGCAGTTCGACAACGTGGAAGAAGCGATAGCGATGTCTGCGATGTACGCGGCAAACCATCTGAAGGGCGTTACCGCGATCATCACCATGACCGAATCTGGCCGCACCGCGCTGATGACCTCTCGTATCAGCTCTGGTCTGCCGATCTTCGCCATGTCCCGTCACGAACGTACGCTGAACCTGACCGCGCTGTACCGCGGCGTGACGCCGGTTCACTTCGACAGCACCAATGACGGCGTAGCTGCGGCGCACGATGCCGTAAACCTGCTGCGCGACAAAGGCTATCTGGTGTCCGGTGATATCGTCATTGTGACCCAGGGCGACGTGATGAGCACCATCGGCTCAACCAACACCACGCGCGTTATGACCGTCGAGTAATAACGTCTGTGTTAAAAAGCCCTCTCCAGATGGAGAGGGCTTTTTTTATTTCCTCGGATAAAGCTCTTTACGTTTATAGGGCTCTGTTTCACCCGGTTTCCGCGTTTTAAGCAGCTTCAGTATCCACGTATACTGTTCGGCATGCGGCCCCACCAGTATCTCCACCTCTTCGTTCATTCGACGCGCGATCGTGTGGTCGTCTGCGGTCAGCAGATCATCCATCGGCGGACGAACCTCAATACTCAAGCGATGCGTTTTCCCGTCATAGACCGGGAACAGCGGGATCACTCGGGCACGACAGACTTTCATCAGGCGGCCAATCGCGGGGAGCGTCGCTTTATAGGTCGCAAAGAAATCGACAAACTCGCTGTGCTCGGGGCCGTGGTCCTGATCCGGCAGATAGTATCCCCAGTACCCCTGACGCACCGAGTGAATGAAGGGCTTAATGCCATCGTTACGCGCATGCAAACGTCCGCCAAAACGACGGCGCACCGTATTCCAGACAAAATCGTAGATTTTATTTCCCTGGTTATGGAACATCGCCGCCATTTTCTGGCCCTGAGACGCCATCAGCATCGCCGGAATATCAACACCCCAGCCGTGGGGGACAAGGAAAATGACTTTCTCGTCGTTGCGGCGCATCTCCTCGATGATGTCCAGCCCTTTCCAGTCAACGCGATCGACGATTTTATCCGGCCCTTTCAGCGCCAGTTCAGCCATCATCGCCATTGCCTGCGGGGCGGTGGTATACATCTCATCAATGATTGCCTCGCGCTCGGCGTCGCTTTTCTCAGGAAAACAGTAGTAAAGGTTGATCTGCGCGCGGCGGCGGGCGCTCTTGCCCAAACGCCCGGCCAGACGGCCAATTTTACCGAGAACGGGATCGCGAACAGAGGCAGGCAGCATCGCCATCCCCGCAAAGGCGTAAACACCAAGCCAGGCGCCCCAGTTGCGCGGATGGCGGAAGGATTTTTCAAACTCAGGAATGTATTCAATATTGTTTTTTTTGGTTTCCATGCTGGATCCAGGGTCTGATGACGCAAAATTTTATTCAGATAGTGTAGCGAGGCAGTCGTCCACGCACAAAAGAAAAAGCCGGCGTCAGTGTGCGCCGGCTTTTTTAACAAAAACAGAGGGCTTAGTTTAAGCTCAGCTGCGGCATCACCTCTTTCACCTGCGCCAGATAATCAGTACGATCTTTACCTGTCAGGCCTTCGGTACGCGGCAGTTTCGCCGTCAGCGGGTTCACGGCCTGTTGGTTGATCCACACTTCATAGTGCAGGTGCGGGCCGGTAGAGCGCCCGGTATTGCCGGAGATCGCGATACGGTCACCACGCTTCACCTTCTGGCCCGGTTTGACCAGCAGCTTACGCAGGTGCATGTAGCGGGTCGTATAAGTGCGGCCATGACGTACCGCGACATAATATCCGGCGGCACCGCTACGCTTGGCCACCACCACTTCACCATCTCCAACCGCCAGTACCGGCGTGCCCTGCGGCATGGCAAAGTCAACGCCACGGTGCGGCGCAACGCGCCCGGTTACCGGGTTCAGACGACGCGGGTTAAAGTTAGAGGAGACGCGGAACTGTTTTGCCGTCGGGAAGCGCAGGAAGCCTTTTGCAAGGCCCGTACCGGTACGGTCATAGAACTTACCGTCTTCGGCACGAATCGCGTAGTAATCTTTGCCCTCGGAGCGCAGACGTACGCCCAGCAGCTGGCTTTGCTCGCGCTTGCCGTCCAGCATTTCGCGAGACATCAGGACGGAGAACTCATCGCCCTTCTTCAGCTTGCGGAAATCCATCTGCCACTGCATGGCTTTGATCACCGAGCTGATTTCAGCGCTGGTCAGGCCTGCATCGCGCGCGCTGGAGACAAAGCTCGCGCCCACGGTGCCTTTCAGAACGCTGTTAACCCAGTCACCCTTCTGCATTTCGCTGGTCATCTTGAAACCGTTTGCAGTGCGATCGTAGGTGCGGGTTTCGCGGCGGGACATTTCCCAGGTCAGACGCTGGAGATCGCCATC